>NZ_JACJPU010000009.1:0-140565 GCF_014696235.1 Sphaerospermopsis sp. FACHB-1194
TTGTGGTCTGGTATCCTGTGTTGTTTCATAAATACTTGACCACTTACGACGAAATACTGGAGACAGTGATAAGTCTGCCAGACTGTAGGCGTTGCGTGTCAGCAATATTGCATCCGTCATTTCAAATGTTGCGTCTTTTGCCCTACATAAACAATCATCAGCTGCTTGACGGAATTCCATAAGTTGTGTAAAAACATCCATAGCGGTTATATGAGAATTGGTTGTGCTTTTTTCATTTTCCGCTATGGGGGTGTCTGTTCTTACAGGCATCCCTTAATTTTTTTGCAGTCCCTTTCACTAACGATCGCTCTCTTTTAGTCTAAAGTCCAGAGCAAAGCGATCGCACCAAGCACTAAAGACTAAACCGAAAATCCTTTAATCCTGTAAATCCTCAAATCCTGGACATCCTGATTCTGACAACAAACGTTTATAGTAGAGTCAGAGACTCTAAAACTGCATTCCCAGTCTGGAGACTGGGAACGAGAATAACGAGAATAGGTAATAAGTAATGAACTATTTACTGTCACCTGTCACCTGTCACCTGTCACCTAAATTACTCCTGTGTCGCAACCGTCAAAACCTGCGGAGGAGAAGCATCAGGAGGATAAAGAAAATCAACCTCTACCCAAGAATTATCCCCTGGTTTCATATTTAAAGACACCAAAGGTTGACCAGGTTCACCTCTTTTTTGCACTAAATGTACAAACTTAGTCGCCGGTTTACCCTGATCATCTCGATAACGAACTCGGACAGTTCCCCTAAAGAAAACCTGACGCGCAGGAGTTGTAAAAAACCTTAAACCTGATTTTGTTAACTCATTTTCTTTAATGGGAGTTTGCAGAGATACAGTGACATTTTTTGCACTTTGGGAATTATTCAACAAAGGCAACCTTAAACTATATTGAATGCCATAATTACCATGTGCAAAATAAGCTGTATCAGGATAACGCACTAACATCGGTGCTGTTTGAATTTGACCTGTACCAAAAGTTCCCCCATGTAAAGAACTTAAAGCATAAGAAAAAGCTTGACCAGGTTGGGGAATAGTTAAATACCTGCTGTTAGAATTATCTGTTAAAAGCGATCGCCATTGTGACCCACGGGACACACCCGCAACTCTTCCATAAATTGCAGGTTTACCAGTTCCCTGTATGGGAGTCGGGGTTTTATCTCTCGGTGTTGATAAATCACCATTCTTTAATAAATCTTCCCATTCTGCTAAAGTTGGCACTCGTTCACTACCATCAGCATTAGTTTTTGCAAACATCGCTAAACTAGCAGCATACACCGTCCCATTACTCCGCAAACGCATATAAGTAGAACGACCATTTAAAGGTGGTGTCAATTCTCGCACGGGAATAGGTAAATTTAATAACATCTGACTTTCCCCAGGAGGAATGACTATTTGCGCTGGGAAAATATTTTGTCTTCTCCCTCTCAAAATATCAGACATCACCCTACTACCCGGACCTGCAAACACATTTCCCGCATCATTAGGAATAAAAGAATCTAATGGTAAAAAAGGTGCATCTGGTTGACTTAAATAACTTGCACCTTGCAATATATTCACAGTTACCGGTGTAGTACCAGGGTTATGTAAGATTATTCCGTGGTAAAGAGAACGTAAATCTTCTGGTGGTTCTGCTCTAGCAATATGATGGGAAAAGACATCAAACCGCCCCTGAAAAGGAAAGTTTAAATGTGCAGTAGGTACTTTTTTATCCTCTGAAGGAAAGGTAGAAAGTAAAATACCTTCCTTTAATACCAATTCTGGACTATTACTATTAAATACTGGAACAGTATCCAACCTGCCTGGTAAAGCTCGCACCTCTTGAGGTATTACCACTTCTTCTGGTGGTGGTGCGGTTGGAGTTGCTTGCGCGAGAGTCAAACCGAGTAATGCTGACAACATAGGAAATTTAAAATTCAAAATTTATAACTGACTGGGGACTGGTGACTGGTGACAGGTGACAGTTAACAGTTAACAGTTATTAGTGAGTGGAGTTTATGATTTACTGTTCCCCATTCCCCATTCCCTATTCCCTATTCCCTGTTCCCTGTTCCCTTGATTCAAAAATA
The DNA here is from genome assembly GCF_014696235.1 of Sphaerospermopsis sp. FACHB-1194. Classification (NCBI taxonomy): domain Bacteria; kingdom Bacillati; phylum Cyanobacteriota; class Cyanophyceae; order Nostocales; family Aphanizomenonaceae; genus Sphaerospermopsis; species Sphaerospermopsis sp. FACHB-1194. The sequence continues at coordinate 2,080 of NZ_JACJPU010000009.1, forward strand.
ACCAAATTATTCATGATTAAAACAAAATCGGCAAGAATGTCTAGCAAATTTTCTTGATGCAAAATCGGAACATGGACAAAAATACAAGGAATGGGTAGTTGAGATTGATTCAAGTAGTCCAACACTGAATAATAAAGACCTTCGCACACAAATTTACCACAGTCGTAACTAATCTCAACTGCCGCTGTCTCAGCTATTAATTGTTCAACATTAACAATTGTGTGCAAAGTTATTATCCCAAAATTTTCTCCACCATCTCTAAATGAAATATCAGTAGTCTGTATAGACTCGCTACTAGCAACAACTTCCACACTTAAATTTTGCCGACTAGCAGCCATACCACAACAGATAACATAATCTGGTTTGAGTTCATTGATTTTGGCAATGACGCGAGAACTGGCAAGGGGAACATCTACAGGTAATCGTCGCAAAAAAGTTAAGTCATGATAGATATCAGCCATTTTGGCTAGTTCGAGTAACAAGTCATCAGAAGAATTTGACTGTTGTTCACTCAGCCAAGTGTCAAAAGAAGTTAATAATATTTTTTTCTGCATAATAAATATTATTTAGAATATTATTTAGAATTAGAATATAAATGCTTCCCTAATAAATTTACAAGGAGCAAGTAAATGCCAGTCATTGCGGTCGTAGATTATGATATGGGAAATTTGCACTCAGTCTGTAAAGGTTTAGAAAAAGCTGGTGCAATTCCTAAAGTAACTTATTCTGCCAAGGAGTTAGAACAAGCAGATGCTATAGTTTTGCCAGGAGTGGGAGCTTTTGATCCTGCCATGCAACATTTACGTTCACGCGGTTTAGAACAACCAATTAAAGATGTGATCGCATCTGGTAAACCGTTCTTAGGTATTTGTCTAGGACTGCAAATTTTATTTGAATCTAGCGCCGAAGGAACTCAACCAGGACTAGGAATAGTACGGGGAAAAGTGCGGCGATTTCGTCCAGAACCAGGAATAGCTATTCCCCACATGGGTTGGAATCAACTGCAACTGACTCAACCAAGAAGCATTTTGTGGGAACATTTACCCCATCAACCTTGGGTTTATTTTGTCCATTCCTACTATGTTGAACCAACTGAACCGCAAATTAGAGCAGCAACAGTGACTCATGGTAGTCAAACTGTGACAGCAGCGATCGCTCATGAAAATCTCATGGCGGTTCAATTCCACCCCGAAAAATCCTCTAATATTGGATTGCAAGTTTTATCTAATTTTGTGGCTCAAGTCCGTGAAAAAATCCCTGCTTAATAAAAATTTGCTTTCTTTGTTAGTCGTCAGTTGTCTAATGACTAATGACTAATGACTAATAACTAATGATCAATGACTAATTAATGAGTTTAAGAATTTACGGGAATCGTCTGTTAAAAACTTTACCAGGGCAAGAGACTAGACCCACCAGTGCGCGAGTACGGGAGGCCGTTTTTAATATTTGGCAGGGAGAAATTGATCATTGTCGCTGGTTAGATTTATGTGCCGGTAGTGGTTCAATGGGTGCAGAGGCTTTATGTAGGGGAGCCTGTTTAGTAGTAGGAATTGAACAAGCAAGTCGAGCCTGTGCCATTATTCAACAAAATTGGCAGCAGATAGCGAATAATGAACAAAAATTTCAATTATTGCGGGGAAATGTCCTGCAACAATTAAAAAAATTATCAGGTCAAAAATTTGACAAAATATATTTTGATCCACCTTATGCCAGTGGTTTATATGAGCCTGTTTTAGAAGCGATCGCTCACTATCAACTTTTAGATCCTCAAGGGGAAATAGCAGTAGAACATAGTCCTAATTTTACACCACCAATCATCCCAACTTGGGAAATCAGCCGCCAAAAAGTTTATGGCAACACAGCACTAACTTTTTACAGAACAATGGAAGTATCGGAAAGCGAGTGATATCATCTACGGTTGAATACTTATCATATCTGTTGAGACTTGTAATTGGTAATTGGTAATTGGTAATTGGGGACAATTACTAATTAAACAGCTATATCGTAAGTGATTGGGCGGACATATTAAAATTAATATACAAACACACACGCCTATATGTGACTAGGGGTTTAGCATTGCTAAACCCCTACGAGAACTAGCTGTTAACCCTTAGCCGCCCAACTCGGTAGGACGCTTGTATTGCTTATAGGCAGCGTAAAATAGTCCGCTAAGAGTGACGAAAATCAGACCCAGAACAATACCTGAGAGTAGGGGTTCAACCACTGTAAATCTCCTCTTTACAAATTTTCAAGTTTCGTTTCCCATTTTTAATCTTACCAAATCCCGCATCAATCCAGCGCCCTAAGCCGTTTTTGGATTATGAATACTATCTAAAAATTTTCATCTGTGGTTGCAGGTAGAATCAAGAAATTTTAAGCTATGTGTAGAAGATGAAATATTTTTTTGTAAGAATTCAGAAGTCAGGATTCAGGAGTCAGAAGATTTGCTCATCTAGCGGTTACTCAAATAGTGATTATTAGTTTAACCGTTAAAAAGCTGACTGCTGAACACTGATAGCTGAATGCTTACAGTTTTTCGTACACTTAGACTGTAAAAGCAAACTCTTGAATAACCAGCTTATCAAAACTGAAACTTGGAGTCAGTGGATCACTTTGTCGGTTTTGGCCATACTCATAGCCATACCCGTAACTATTTTTGGTGTTCAGATAGTTCAAACCTCTGATCCTTACGTCAAAAATGTTTTATCACTGACAGGCAACCCAGTACAGGGAAAGGCTATCTTTCAAACCAACTGCGCTGGGTGTCATGGTTGGGAAGCTCATGGACTCGTTGGACCGAGCTTACAAGCTGTCTCGAAACGCAAATCTCAATATGGATTGATTCATCAAGTTATTAGCGGTGAAACTCCTCCCATGCCCAAATTCCAGCCCAGCGCCCAAGAAATGGCAGACCTTTTAAGTTATTTAGAAGGTCTTTAAGGGAACAGGAAATAGGGAAAAGTGTTATTTTATGTTTTTATATGTTGTTATAGATTTTGACAGGCTGACCAGAAAATCAATGGATAATAAAACTACCACTAAAAGAGGGTTTTACTCCTGACTCCTGTAAGGGCGAAGCATTCAGGCGATAAATTATCAATTTTTGTTTAAGGCTATTTTCCTGTAAGGGCGAAGCATTCGGGCGATAAATTATCAATTTTTGTTTAAGGCTATTTTCCCGTAAGGGCGAAGCATTCGGGCGATAAATTATCAATTTTTGTTTAAGGCTATTTTCCGAATGCTTCGCCCCTACTTCGCCCCTACAACTCCTGACTCCTGGAAATTTCATGTTTAACTGAGTTTAAGAGTACATTCAAGAATCAATTTCTGGTTAACCAAGGAATAAGGTTGAATTTTCAACGCTTTTTGAAAAGCTTCAATAGCTTCACCATACTTTCTTATTGCTGCGTAACACAAACCCATACCATGAAGTGCGCCAAAGTGTACTGGATTTAGCTGCACAACCATTTGACAGTCAGCTAGAGATTTTTGATAATTGCCTATGCTGTAATATAAAAAAGCGCGTCTATTCCAAGCTTCAGCAAAATCTGGTTGTGTTTTAATAAGTTCTGTTAAAACTGCTTCAGCTTTGGCTGTTTCCCCAGCATCCATTAGTTTTTGACTATAATCAATCTTTTCTAGCCCATATATACCCTTTTGCTGAAACCAGAAGCGCCAAATTTTGCGAGTTGCTTGCTCACGAACTAAAGCATCAGGATTTTTCAAGTCTTCCAGTAAAGAATTGATAGATAAAGAATCCATGCAGTTGAGATAGGTAAGTTTATATTGCCAGTTACTTGTGCAGTAAGTATTCAAACATCAGCAGTCAGCTTTTTAACAATTACGCCAAAAATACTTATTTGCTCATCAAGCAATTAATCAAAAATTCTGACTTTTGACTTTTGAATTCTTACCTTGTGCAGAAGATTATCTCCTAATTTATGTTAATAGTCATCACGGTATTCTCCGATCTTGATTAAAAATTCTGGCAATATTTTGTATTGATTCATACTATTTTTTAAAAAAATTATGTAGGCAATGCTGGCGATCGCTCATTTGGGACAACATAAAAGGTAAGCATTCAGTCGTCAGCAGTCAGCCATCAGCTATGTACCTGAAATAGTGAAATCCAAGGAATGAAAAAACAGATGCAGATAACATTCCTGAAATTAACACTTCTGCATCCTTGCTATTGCTACTCTTGGCTGATTACTGATTACTGATAGCTGAATACTTGCCATAAAAGTAACTGTTCAGGGAGTGCTATATTTAAGCAACCTTTTACTGTAAATTCTCCTGCACCCAACTCCTAAAATTTCGCATTGCCTGACTTCTGCCAATAGTTAAACACTGCTGTACATACTCATTAACTAAATCCACAATGGGAATATTAGGAAAATTAGGACTAGATGGAGATTTTACATATTTCCCATCCTGTAACAAGAAAATTTCTAAACCTTGTTTTTTATATCGCCAAAGTTCAGGAACTCCCAAAATTTGATAATTTTCAAATTGAGTCCGAGAAGTAATATCAATTTCAATAGCTAAATCTGGTGGTGGATCTATATTTAAATCAATTCGATTTTTACCAATTACAGCGGCTTGATTTTGAATGTAAAAACTGGTATCTGGTTCTACGGCTTGCCTCATTCTCTCATTTTTCAGAGTTGTAGAACCAAAGGGTTCAAAATCAACATTCAGTATTTCTAACAAGATTTTCACCAAATCACCAACAATTTCTTTATCTTTTTCATGTTCAGGTAAAGGCACCATAATTTCTAACCATCCATTGCTATAGGAAATACGTGCAGCACGCTTTTCCCCCATTTCTTCTAAAATATTTTCTAGTTGCTGCCAACTAATATCTTTGAGTAACATTTGTTGGCCTGGATGAACAATAATTTGTTGCAATTCTAACAACATATTACCTCTTTAATAATTGATAATTGATAATTGATAATTGATAATTTGTAATTATTTATGGCTCTCCTCTTGCTCCTTACCTAATCATAACCAAAATTTTTAACACCAACCTGCTCACATCTCCTAAATTAGTTAAAATCAAAATCTAAAACACAGTGAACCAGGAGAAACACAGGCGTGCCTACACTCGGTGTAAACATTGATCATATAGCTACCATCCGCCAAGCCAGAAGGACAGTAGAACCAGATCCCATCGCCGCAGCAGTATTAGCAGAATTAGCCGGTGCTGATGGCATTACTGCCCATTTGCGGGAAGACAGAAGACATATTCAAGATCGAGATGTGCGGTTATTGCGACAAACAGTAAGAACCCACTTAAACTTAGAAATGGCTGCCACTGATGAAATGTTAGCGATCGCCCTGGATATCAAACCTGATTATGTAACATTAGTTCCCGAAAAAAGAGAAGAAATCACCACAGAAGGGGGTTTAGATATTGTCGGACAAATTGCTAGAATAGGGGATATAGTTGATAAATTGCAAAATGCTGGCATTCCCGTGAGTTTGTTTATTGATGCCGAACCTGCACAAATCGAAGCTTCTGTCAAGGTGCAAGCGAAGTTTATTGAACTGCATACCGGAAAATATGCTGAAGCTAAAGATGAAACAACTAGCCAGCATGAATTAGGCTTATTAGCCAAAGGATGCGAACAAGCTATAAAAGCAGGTTTGCGAGTCAATGCCGGTCACGGACTCACATACTGGAACGTTTACCCAGTAGCGGCGCTTCCAGGTATGGAAGAACTCAATATTGGCCATACTATCATCAGTCGGGCTGCCTTGGTAGGAATGGAAAGAGCAGTACGAGAGATGAAACAAGCAATGACTGGGGACTGGTGACTGGTGACTGGTGATTGGGGATACAATTTTGGATTTTGGATTTTGGATTTTGGATTGTATTTCATGAATCCAATCTAAAATCTAAAATCTAAAATCTAAAATTCTCCTGACTCCTGACTCCTGACTCCTGACTCCTTGATCTCCTTTCACAAGAGGGGTTGTAGCTGCGTAATCCTGAAAAATTAGAGTCACATTGGTAACGTAAAACTTTTATGACTTCCACACAGCCTAACAACCTACCTCTTTGGGTACAAAATAGAGATACTGTAATTGAATACAGTAAACAGGCCGAATGGCGCTATCAGACACCCCCAGATTATACCCGTTCTAAAGAAAATCTAGCCAAAGAAAGTACCTGTAATCACGCAGAAGGTTCACTAGAAGCTATTGTACAGAATTTAGTGAGAACCTTTGAAATGGAGGTATCTTTTAAGAGTAATCCTAAACAGTGGTTAGCTGTTGTGCAGGATAAGTTTCGCGTCAGTACAAATGGGGGACAAGAGTTTACAGCCACAGATGTATACACCCAGGGTACTTATAACACATTTATGGCTGATTCTGAACATTACAAAGCTTCAGAAGAAACTTTTGAATCATCAGCGAAACTTTTTCATAGTACCTTTCCTCAAGGTTTTCCTTGGGAACTGCTTGAAGTTTACTCAGGTCCACCAGTGGTTACATTTAAGTGGAGACACTGGGGACATTTTCGTGGTCCATATAAAGACTTTGCACCCACAGGGGAAACAGTAGAAATTGTCGGTATCAGTGTAGCTCGTGTTACCGATGATTTGAAGATTATCTCTTTGGAACACTATTTTGACAACAACCTGTTTTTAGAGAAATTGACAGCAGGTGGCAAAATGGAAAATGCTGCCAATAGTGAAAATAAGAGTAGTGGTTGTCCTTTCGGTTCTTGGTTCAAAGGCGTGAAGAAAAGTTAACCTATTAGGGTACAGTGTTGCTGCTGTACCCTATAAATTATTAGATAGTGACTCAAGGATGAAAATGACAACATACTATTACGTTTTAGCTAGTCAACACTTTTTACTAGAAGAAGAACCTCTAGAGGAAGTTCTCAAAGAACGTACCCGTAACTACCACGAACAAGAAAAAGAAATAGATTTTTGGTTAGTGAAAAACCCAGCTTTCCTGGAAGCACCGGAAATGGCAGCAAATAAAGCTAAATGTCCTAAACCTCCGGTAGCAATTATTTCTACCAATTCTCAATTTATTACTTGGTTAAAATTACGTTTAGAGTATGTCATCACTGGAGAATTTCCAGCTCCTTCGGCAACAATTCCTAATCCTTTGGCATCTTTAACAACTGTGTCTTAATGAAGGCAGGGGGCGGGAGGCAGGAAAGGTAGGAGGCGCAGAGGGAGCAGGGGAGGCAGGAAAGGCTGGGGAAGAATATTAACTTTTGCCTTTTGTTCTCTATTCCCTATTCCCTATTCCCTATTTCCTATTTCCTGAAATAAGTTATAAATTATACAATACTAGGTATACACCAAATGTTTTTACCAAAAGTTCATTATTTACCAAGTGCTTTATTATTAGCAGTAGCTCCAATAATTACTGGTATTAGTCCTGTTTTATCCCAACAAACCATTCCTGCCTGTCAACCTCCCAGTGCGGGGGAGTATCTGTTGTTGGTTGTTAGTCCTACGGTTAATAATCAACAGCAGTTACGTAGTGCCTTACCATCTGACCTAAAAACTGTTACTTGTAAATATCTGAATGAAACAGTAACGCGAGTTGGTGGTTTTAACAAGATTGAAGATGCTAACCGTTGGGCAAGATATGTTAACAACGTTGTTGGCTTGTCTGCTATTATTACGACTCGACCAACAGCAGCAACAGCATCAACAGCACCAACAACAGCAACGGTAACACCAGCAATAATCCCATCAGCAACTCTACCAAATCAGACAGTTAGTTATAATCCCAGAGTTTTGGGAGAAGGTTTTGCTGTGTTGGTAGATTATTTCAACCGCCCGGAACTAGCCAAAAATGTACAAAGAACGGTAGGAGGTAATGTTGGTTTAGTTTCCTATGGACAACGCCCCTATCTACTGGCTGTTTATACTACCAACCAAACAGAGGCATACAGGACATTGCAAAAACTGACGGAGAATGGTTTTTTTGCCCTGTTAGCAGATGGTAGAAAAGTCATGTTACTGCTTTCAGTTGTCACAGTAAGGTGATTGGTGATTGGGGACTGGTGATTGGGAATAATATTACCAATTACCAATTACCAATTACCAATTACCAATTACCAATTATGAATTATGAATTATGAATTACCTATTCTCTCTTCCCTTCTTACTGTCAACTGTCAACTGTCAACTGTCAACTGTCACCTGTCACCTGTCACCTTACTAATAAGCGGCTCTAGCTAACCAGGAAATGGTGACACCTAAAACTGAACCAGCTATGACTTGAACTGGTGTATGTCCGAGTAGTTCTTTGAGACGGTCTTGGAAAAAGTCTGGTTTTTCATGAAATAATTCATCAATCATTTGATTGAGTATGCGAGCTTGCTTACCTGCTGCTTGGCGAACTCCAGCTGCATCGTACATAACAATGATGGCAAATACCGCAGCTACAGCAAAATCTGGAGATGACCAACCGATAGTTTGCCCAACTCCTGTGGCTAAAGCTGTGACTAAAGCTGAATGGGCGCTAGGCATACCTCCGGTAGTCACTAAGACACGCAGATCCACTTTTTGATGTTTGATGACTTCAACGATGAGTTTTAATCCTTGAGCAACAAAACAAGCCACAAGTGCAACCAGTAGCACCCGGTTGTTGAAAATGTCGCATAAGTCCTGCATGGTTTTTTGGTTAGGTGATTGAATAAGAGCAGCACTTGTGTGTTGAGGAACAGTTTTTTTAGCAGTCAGCCTTCAGCTTTCAGCCATTAGCAGTATAACAGGTGACAGGTGACAGGTGACAGGTGTCAGAGTATAAAGTCTGTATGTGTTGAAGTTTGATCATCTGTTCATGAAGTACAACATTGACTGTCGCTATAACATGATTGTGGTGGATGATTTTGTAACTAAAATTTGGCAGTTTTGTGGTTGTGATTTTAAATTTGGGATTGTGCAATCCAAAATCCTAAAATCCTAAAATCCTAAAATCCTAAAATCCAAAATCCAAAATCCAAAATCCAAAATCCAAAATTCTCCCTAGTGATTGCGATTGATAATAAAGTGAGCGATCGCTTGTAAGGGTGCTGCTTTTTCACCAAAACTTTCTAGTTCTGCACAAGCTTCTTCAACTAGCTGTTGTGCTTTAGCGCGTGATTCTTCAATTCCCCATAAGCTGGGATAGGTAACTTTTTGTGCTGTAAGGTCTTTACCTGCGGTTTTACCTAGTTGTTCTTGAGTAGCGGTTATATCCAGAATATCATCAATGATTTGGAAGGCTAGACCAATATTTTGAGAATAACGAGTTAATTTTTGTACATCTTCTGGGGATGCGCCAGCAATTATTCCCCCACACACTACACAAGCTTCTAAGAGGGCGGCGGTTTTGTGGTTATGAATAAAATTCAAAGTTTCTAGGGAAATATCTGATTTTCCTTCTGATTCTAAATCTACCACTTGACCACCAACTAAACCGGCAGCGCCTAAAGCCTTACCGAGACGGGCAATTACTTGTAAAGTTCTTTGTGTAGGGACATTTTCGGGGGTTTGGGAGGCTACGAACTCAAAAGCCAATGCTAACAAGCCATCCCCGGCTAAAATGGCGATATCTTCGCCGTAGACTTTATGATTTGTCAACTTACCACGACGGTAATCATCATTATCCATTGCGGGTAAGTCATCATGAATTAGAGACATGGTGTGGATCATTTCCACAGCACAAGCTGTTGGCATGGCCATTTCAATGCTGCCACCAATCATTTCACAGGTAGCAAGGCATAGGATAGGACGTACACGCTTACCTCCTGCTAAGAGGGAGTAGCGCATAGCATCGTAAATCTTCTCTGGATAAACGACAGGAATTGATTGATCCAAAGCAGTCTCACAAAGCCTTTGTCGTTCTTTGAGATAGGCAGCGAGGTTAAACCTGGCTGGTTCTGATGTCTTTTGCAAGTTATCTGTTACTACCATGCTTCAATTCCTAAAATTTTCGGTTTATGGTGATATGTGTGACAATTTTACGGTGTAGAGGAGCAGAAACACTCACTGGATTTTGGATTTTGGATTTTGGATTTTGGATTTTGGATTTTAGTTAGATTCCATAAATCTGAAATTTGCTTAGTTACTGTTTGTCCGCAAATAGCTAGAGACGGTATTTTGCAGTAACATGGCGACTGTCATTGGACCAATACCACCAGGAACAGGGGTAATATATTCTGCCACATTAGCAGTTGGCGCAAAATCAATATCGCCCACTAAACGACTTTTACCACTGCTATCGGTGACGCGATTTATTCCCACATCTACCACAACAGCGCCTGGTTTCACCATGTCAGCAGTGATTAATCTGGGAATACCTGCTGCTGCAACGAGAATATCAGCGTTTTGGGTGATGGTTTTGAGGTTTTGGGTGCGGGAGTGGGCAATGGTAACTGTAGCATCAGCATCTAATAGCATTAACGCCATTGGCTTACCCACTAAGATACTACGTCCTACTACTACTGCTTTTTTTCCCACCAGGGGAATTTTATATTCTTCTAGTAGTCGCATTACTCCCGCTGGTGTGCAACTGCGTAAACCTGCCTCAGTTCGCACCAAACGCCCTAAGTTCACTGGATGCAGTCCATCAGCGTCTTTATCTGGGGCGATTTTATGTAAAAGACTTATAGCATCCAAATGATTAGGTAGGGGTAACTGTACTAAAATTCCATCTACCCGTTGATCTTGGTTAAGTTCTGCAATGACTTCCTCTAGTTCAGTTTGGTTGGTGTGGGTGGGAAAATGTTTACCAAAAGAAGCAATCCCCACTTTAGCACAAGCTTTTTCTTTGTTGCTGACATAAGCTGCTGAGGCGGGGTTATCTCCCACCATCAACACTGCTAAACCTGGAGATCGGCCAATTTTTGGTTGTACTTCTGCGATGGTAGTAGCTAATTCTTTCTGAATTTTAGCGGCTAATGCTTTACCATCAAGGATTTTCGCTGTTTTTGTTTCCATTGTCATTAGTTATTAGTTATTGGGGACTGGGGACTGGGGACTGGGGAGAAATATTTACCTCCTGCCTCTTGCCTCTTGCCTCTTGCCTTTTGCCTTTTGCCTTTTGCCTTTTTACTGTCACCAATCACCAGTCACCAGTCGCCTATTGCCTTAACTATTTTCTCAGATTAACTGCGTCAACTGAAGGATAAAGAATAAAAGGATGACCTCAAGCCTTTTTTTATCAGTGCAACATAGCTAGTATTAATAGAAACTTGAAGAAACTGGTAACAAGGTAAGGATTAATGCAAAAATTCTCTCAATTGCTTGCTGTTCAACAACAAATACAACGTACTTCTTTGAAATCTTTTCATCAAGGATTAGCCTTTTTTTTGGTAGTGGGACTGTGTAGTTGTGCTAACGGTAAATCTGGTGAAATGAATTTACAAAATCTGAGGATTGGCGCAAATGTTACACCAATTCAGGAAATTAAACCAGCACAGGATAATCAAGCTACTGTTTACATCCAAGGAAAGATAGAAAAACACGCTCCTTTGCTCAAGCAGCAAGCATATCAAATTGCTGATGCCAGCGGTAAAATTTGGGTTGTAACTAATCAAAGTAATTTAAAGGTGGGACAAGAGGTAGTATTAAAGGGTAAGGTAAGATACAAAAGTATTCCCTTGGCTGGGCAAGAGTTTGGGGAAGTTTACTTAGAGGAAGAATAATAGAGGAAGAATAATATATGAATGATCAAATTCCACAAGTAGCGATTGTTATTCTCTACCAAGACAATAAATATCTCATGCAGCTACGGGACAATATCCCCACCATAGCTGCTGCTGGGTGTTGGGGTTTATTCGGTGGACATTTAGAAGCAGATGAAACCCCAGAAATAGCACTGGTGCGGGAAGTAAAAGAAGAAATCAGTTATGAGTTACCTTCTTTTGTTAAATTTGGAATCTATTCCGATGAGAGAGTTATTCGTTATGTTTTTCAAGCACCATTATTAGTAGGATTAGATCAACTGGTTTTAAATGAAGGTTGGGATATGGGATTATTAACAAGGGAAGATATTGAAAGGGGTAGTTATTATTCGGCAATAGCTGGAGAATTTAGGCCTTTAGGTATTCCTCACCAAAAAATTATGCTTGATTTTATAGTAGGTGACAGGTGACAGGTGACAGGTGACAGGTGACAGGTGACAGAAGAAATTATTTAGAAATTGTAGAGAGAATCATCATAGTATTTTATGCAAATAGTAAATAAACTTCCCCGCTGGTTAACTTTTGGTTTGGCTTTTCCTCTGATCATTCTGAACGGATGGTTATTAATTCAGGTTGTCCAATATTTTCAACCTTTGGTAAGCGTTGTTTCTGTCGCTATTTTATTATCTTTTGTTTTAGACTATCCCATCAAATTTTTCAATCAAAAGGGAGTACCACGTAATTTAGCTATTGCAGGAGTGCTGCTTTTAGCAATAGTAATTTTAGGAGCAGTTGGTGTAATTTTAGTACCTTTGATTTTTCAACAACTCAACGAATTAGTTAATATTCTTCCTGTTTGGATAGATTCAGGAACTCAACAATTACAAGCTTTTTTAAATTGGGCAGCTACACAACAAGATTTACCTGTTAATATTAGTGGTTTAGCTACGCAGTTGTTAGAAAAAATTTCCAGTCAATTTCAATCTTTTACCGGTAAAATTTTGGGTTTTGCTTTTGATACTATTGGATTTTTAGTGAATTTTCTTTTAGCTATCGTTTTAACTATTTACCTAATATTAAATGGTGAAAAATTATGGGATGGTATTTACCAATGGTTTCCCAGTTATATTAGCATAAAAGTGAGAGCTTTATTAAAAGAAGATTTCCAAAATTATTTTATTGGACAAGCGACTTTAGGAGCGATTTTAGCTGTCACAGTTACTTTAGCATTTGTGGCTTTAAGGATTCCTTTAGCGTTATTATTTGGTATTGCAATTGGGTTTTTCTCTCTTTTCCCTTTTGGTACGGGAATAGGTATTGGTATTGTGAGTTTGTTGGTAGCTTTAGAGAACTTTTGGGAAGGGGTAGAAGTTGCGGCTATAGCTGTAGCAATTGACCAAATTAATTCTAATATTGTTGCACCGAGATTGTTAGGAAATTTAACAGGTTTAAATCCTGTTTGGGTGGTAATTTCTTTATTAATTGGGGCAAAATTAGGTGGTGTTTTAGGTTTGTTGGTAGCGATTCCTATTGCTAGTTTTATTAAAGATATTGCTGATAGTTGGAAAGCGGGGGAGTTGAAGAAGGTTGATGATGTTGATGGTATTGTGGGTGAAGTTAAGGAAGGTTTAGAGGTGAGGTGAGATTTGTTTGAGGATAAAAAAGTGTGATTTTTTGTTAATCTCTTGAGTAGAGGCGCTTTTCGTAATGCTTCATCATTTTATATCCATGATTCTAGGGAAAAATTCTCTACTTCATGAATGCGCCTAAAATCGCTATCAGCAGAAACTAGAGTAAGATTGTATTGAATAGCTGTTGCTGCTATCCAAAGATCATGATCACTAAATCCCAGATTTTCAATTTTGAAACTACGACGTTTGCTTTTTTCTTTGGGTGCAAAATAATTAAAAACAGATGCTTTGAGACGACTGTAAATAATAGCTGTTTCTTCATCCAGAAAATACAGATCGACTTGAGATAAAAATTTCTGAACTGCACTAAGATTTTGATATTTTAGTTCTGATTTTTCTGTCATATATAGCAGTTCAGAATATGTTATAATACTCACACCAATTGTTAAACCAGCATAGGATTTTAAGATATTGGTAACTTGAGGATTACCGTTGATAATGTAACTACAGTGGTTAGTATCCAGTAAATAAGACATAGATAGTAATAAAAATTAAAACTGCGTTTGAGAACGGGTTTCTTGAACAAAACGCAAACAATCTTCTAAATCATCACCTTGCCAAGTTCCCGCATACTGTAACAAATCACCTGCTTTTTTGCCTCTTTTTATAGGAGAAATACGGAGTAATTGCTTTTGGTTTACGGTGTTTTTGGTGAGGAGAGAGTCGAGAAATTCACTTAATAAGGAAAGTTGTTCTGGTGGAAGTTGGGATATTTGTTGTTTAATTTTTTCATGTATTTCTAAATCTGTCATTTTTACCTCAGTTTGTTAGTCTAATGATTGTATTTAATTCCTAGCATAACCTAAAAATGGATCATTTTTGGTGTTTCATAACTAATGAAACTAACCAGTAATTACCTTTTTATCAAGACGTTCAGCAAGCCATAATTTAATTATAGAATCAGAAGTGACACCTAAACGTTTTGCTTCTTTTTCCAATGCTTCTATCATCCACACAGGAAAATCAATATTCACTCTTTTTTGTTCATAACTGGGACGACGTGCTTGATATAGGTCTAAAAACTCAGTGATATCTTCATCATTGTCAAATTTAGTATCAAACTCTTCAGCTTGCATATATTTCCTAATTTACCTAATTATTTCACTTATCAAAAAACCTTAGTAGGAATAGATAAATATTCATCAGGTTGTTGATGATTTTGATAAAAAAATACTGTTCAATTTTCTTCAAAATTTTGGCATCATAATAAATCATGCCACAATCAAGACAAATTTGCACCGGAGTATTAGGAACTAATAAATATTGTCCTTGATGGCGATATAAATAATCAATTTGGCGTTGTTCATAATGGGGACTTCCGCAAAAGTTACATTTGATTTCACGCATTAGTTTATCCTCTAGGTTTCCGTGTGTTGATTTGTTACCATTATTTCTACATTTTGAGCCAATTTTATTAAAAAACTTAATAAATTCTCAATGGTAAATTCTTTGAGAATACCGTTACTTAAATTATTGATTTGTGCAAGTTATAAACCTAAAATTTGTCCAGCTTTGGTGTGATTTGTTGTTGTTTTAAAATATCGGCAATGACAGAAGCTAATTTAACTTTGGCTAGTTTTTCTTCTGCATTTGCAAAACCTAAATCTTGAAAGATATTGCCGGAACTGATGGTATAATTTAACATAATTTCTTTACTGCAATTTACTAACTGGAACGCCCTAATTGTTTTAATAAATCATTACGATTATTGATATAAAGTTCATCATCTGGTTGAATACTAATTGCCTTTTCATAACATTTTAGTGCTTCTTCGTACCTTCCTAGACACCATAAGGAATTAGCGCGGCCATTCCAAGCATTAGCATAGTCAGGTTGAATGGTAATAGCTTTTTTATAAGATGAAATTGCTTCTTGATATCTTTCTAAATTGTATAGGGAATTACCCCGGTTATACCAAGCTTTGTAGAAGTCAGTTTTAATAGCAATGGCTTGATCAAAAGATGAGATTGCTTCTTCATGTTTTTTTAACTTATTTAGGCAATAACCTCTGCAAAACCAGGCTTCATGTTTGTCATGTTGAATAGCAATTGCCTTATCAAAGGATGAAATTGCTTCTTCATACCTTTCTGGATCAAATAATTTAACTCCTTGTTTAAACCAATATTCACTGGACTGATTTTGTGTTAATGACTGTCTATTCTGTTGTTTAACAGTTGAAAAAACTTGATTTAATTCTTCTAATGCTTCCTTGGCAACTTTATAACGTTGTCGCCAATCATAACGCACCATTTTATTAATAAAATTCTCTAATTGATGACTAACTGAAACCAAATTAGTCCAAATGATTTCTCCTTCCTCATCTTCTGATAACGTATTAGGAGAAATTCCAGTTAATCCTTCAATGGTTGTCATTCCTAAAGCATAAATATCACTACTATATTTAGGCTTACCAAAACCCTGTTCTGGTGGCATATACCCATGAGTACCAACACCTACAGTTTTACTTGTTAACCCTGATTTCATGGCAATAGTAGTATTAATTTGTTTCACTACCCCAAAATCAATTAATACTAACTTCCCATCCTTACGTCTCATAATATTGGCAGGTTTAATATCCCGATGAATCACCTTATTTTCATGGACATAAACCAATATTTCTAAAACATCTCGCAAAAGTTGAATTACATCACCTTCACTCAAGTTTTTACCAGGTGTTATTTCTTGAGTTAAATCATATCCATCAATAAATTCTTGAATCAAATAAAAATTTTGACCTTCCTGAAAATAAGCATACAATTTAGGAATTTGATCGTGATTTTGTCCTAATTGATATAATATTTGTGCTTCCTGTTCAAATAATCTAATAATTTCTGGATCAATAACCGTAGGTTGTAACCGTTTAACGACACAAACCGGTTTAGGAGTAACAGGAATATCCAAATCTTCTGCAAGGTAAGTTTCCCCAAACCCACCTGCACCTAATTGTTTGATAATCTGGTAACGTTGACGGAGAATCTTACCAATCATAAGATGTTATCTCTATAACCCTGTTTTTGTCTATAATAACCGATAATCTCTCTTTGTGTCTCTCTCTGCGCCTCTGCGTCTCTGCGTGAGAAAAAAATTAAACAACTTAAAGCGATCGCCTCCATTACCCCATAAAATCATCAACCATGTTTTTAAATAAGTATTATTATGTAATAATTTGCTATAACAACTAAAAATGTTATCAACCAAACATATACTTAAAGATTAGGAGTAACACCATAAACCAGAAACACTGACATAGAATAAAAACATTTGATTTATATTACAATGATTAAATCACTAAAATATATTTGTTGTTAATTATGCTGAAAAAACTGATTCTCGAAAATTGGAAAAGTTTCCGTTATGCTGAACTTCCCCTTGATCCTTTAACTGTACTTATTGGAACTAATGCAAGTGGTAAATCTAATGTGGTTGAAGCATTGGAATTTTTACAAAGAATAGCTAATGGTGAAAATGTTGAAACAGCTTTAGCAGGAGATAAAACACTTCCTGCTATTCGTGGTGGTGTTCAAGGTGCTGCAAGACATGGTGAAAAAGAGTTTAGTTTAAAGGTGTTAATTGGAAGTGAAGATGATGATTATTTATATAATGTAAAAATACAAACATTCCCTGATTGTCAAATACTACAAGAAGATATTAAAAGTGATTTATATTATCACGAACAAGGGATTTACTTAAAAAAGTTTACTTTAAAGACAGGACACAACAATAGAAGTAATCTCAATAATACAGGTAATAGTTTTAGTTTGAGCGATTTATTTGAAAACAACATTCTATATAACACTACTGAAGGAGGTAACATGGTTTTTAGTAAAGATGTTAAAGATATATTCTTACCCGCAAAAAAGAAAGTTCAAGAGTTTGTGGTATCTAATTTAGAAAATATGTTAACTCTTAATCCCATTCCATCTACAATGCGTGACTATTCCCGACTTTCTGAAAACCTAGAAAGCGATGGTTCAAATATTGCTGGAGTATTAGCAGCATTACCAGACGATAAAAAATCAGAAGTTGAAAATACCCTATCTGAATATATTAAATATTTACCAGAAGGTGATATTAAAAAAGTATGGTCTGAACCAGTAGGAAGACTGAAAACAGATGCAATGCTGTACTGTCAAGAAGAATGGAAACCAGGAGAAATTACAGAAATTGATGCTAGAAGTATGTCAGATGGAACATTGCGATTTCTAGCAATACTCACAGCATTATTAACCCGTCCTGAAGGTAGTCAAATTGTCATTGAAGAAATAGATAATGGTTTACATCCTTCCCGTGCAGCATTATTAGTAAAAATATTAAAAGAAATTGGCAGTAAACGCAATATTGATATTTTACTAACCACCCATAACCCAGCTTTACTAGATGCTTTTGGTTCAGAAATAGTTCCTTTTGTAGTTGTTGCACATCGAGATTCAGAAACCGGAGAAAGTAAACTTACCTTATTAGAAGATATTGAAAACTTCCCTAAATTATTTGCTTCTTATTCCTTGGGACAAATGACAACAAAAGGCGCAATTGAACGTAGTCTTTCTCATGGTGTATAATTGGGGGAGTAATTTAAAAAAAATGAGAAAAGTTTTATTAATAGATACATCTTTATTATGTGTTTGGTTAAAAGTTCCAGATAAAGAAACTGCGGGTAATAATAAATGGGATTTTGAACTTGTAAATGAGAAAATTCACACAGAAATTGAAAAAGGAACAACTTTGATACTTCCCTTAGCTACAGTTATTGAAACCGGAAATCACATTGCACAAGCGAAAACCGGCGATAAATGAACATCTGCGGAAAAATTTGCAGAAATTATGATTTTTGCTGCTGACGAAAAAAGTCCTTGGGCTGCTTTTCGTGAACAAATTGTATTATGGGAAACAGAAGGATTGAAAAAGTTAGCTGCTACATTTCCCAACCAAGCTGTACAAAACACCTCTATGGGTGATGCCAGTATTGTCGTCTTAGGTTGGTATTATTATAGTGAAAAAGGGTTTCATGTAGAATTTCTCACTGATGATGAAAAATTGAAATCTCAAGAACCACCACCACCAACCACACCCACCCGTCGCAGTAGTCGCAAAAAATAATAATATCTCTCTTTGCGTCTCTCTCTGCGCCTCTGCGTCTCTGCGTGAGAAAAAAAATTAAAAAACCTTAAACAACCACCCCACATCACGCTATCATCAAGAATAGTGCCAAAAATCGCAGCATCTACCATGACCACACCAGAACCCCAATCACAAAACACACCTCTCAGCGATACAAAACTGGTAGAAGACCGCAGCAAGCTGAGTAAAATGTATCAGCACTACGTAGAAATGAAAGATAAATACCCCCATGCGTTGCTGCTGTATCGTGTTGGTGACTTCTTTGAAACCTTCTTTCAAGACGCTGTAACCGTTTCCAGAGAATTAGAATTAGTCCTCACCAGTAAACACGGGGGTGATGTGGGTCGGGTAGCTATGACTGGTGTACCTCATCACGCATGGGAACGATATACAACCATGTTGGTAGAAAAAGGTTATGCTGTAGTTATTTGTGATCAAGTTGAAGACGCATCAGAAGCAGTAGGTTTAGTGAAACGGGAAGTTACCCGCATCCTCACACCGGGAACTTTGCTAGAAGAAGGAATGCTCAAAGCCAGTCGCAATAATTACTTAGCGGCTGTGGTAATTGCGGTGAATCATTGGGGTTTAGCTTATGCTGATATATCAACTGGGGAATTTCTCACTACTCAAGGCAGTGATTTAGAACACCTAACCCAAGAATTAATGAGGTTGCAACCTTCTGAAGTGCTTTTCCCCACCAATGCACCGAATTTAGGT
This sequence comes from Sphaerospermopsis sp. FACHB-1194, assembly GCF_014696235.1. NCBI lineage: Bacteria > Bacillati > Cyanobacteriota > Cyanophyceae > Nostocales > Aphanizomenonaceae > Sphaerospermopsis > Sphaerospermopsis sp. FACHB-1194. The sequence goes on from NZ_JACJPU010000009.1 coordinate 21,259, forward strand.
ACTTTACTACGTCCGGGGGAAACTTCTCCTTCCCTTCCTCAGTGTTTACCACCCACATTTTGTTATAGTTTGCGATCGCAACTTCCCTTTTCTCAAGCCGAAGCCAGAAGTAAAATATTGCAGAAATTCAAATTGCGATCGCTCGAAGGTATCGGTTGTGAACATCTCCCCCTTGCAGTCCGCGCTGCTGGTGGACTGTTGGAATATCTGGAAGATACCCAAAAACAAAACCCCGTATCTCTGCAATTATTACGCACCTATACCTTAACCGATTACCTCATCGTAGATCATCAAACCCGTCGCAACCTAGAAATTACCCAAACTGTCCGCGATGGCACATTTCACGGTTCTTTATTATGGGCTTTAAACCGAACCAGCACCGCTATGGGTAGTCGGGCGTTAAGAAGATGGTTGTTACAACCGCTACTTGATATCAAAGGTATTAAAGCTAGACAAGATAGTATTCAGGAATTAGTTGAGAATACACCTTTACGGCAAGATTTACGAACATTATTAAGGAAAATATACGATTTAGAAAGGTTAGCAGGTCGCGCAGGTTCAGGAAGGGCAAATGCACGGGATTTAGTCGCGTTAGCTGATTCTATCTCTCTTTTACCTGAATTAGCTAACATAGCAGCAGAAGGGCGATCGCCTTTTTTAAAAGCTTTGCAAAAAGTACCTCCCGTACTGGAAGAATTAGCAAAAAAAATACAATTGCACATCGTAGAATCACCACCTAATCATTTAAAGGAAGGCGGTTTAATTCGTCCTGGTATAAATCCCCTATTGGATGAAAGAAAAGCGACAGTAGAAGCAGATCAACAATGGATCGCAACGTTAGAAGTTGATGAAAGAGCGAGAACGAGTATTCCTAATTTAAAGGTCGGGTTTAATAAGACTTTTGGGTATTATATTAGTATTTCACGTTCTAAATCAGATCAAGTTCCTGAGAATTACATCCGTAAGCAAACGTTGACGAATGAGGAACGTTACATTACTCCTGAGTTGAAAGAGCGAGAAGCGCGGATATTAACGGCGCGAGATGACTTAAATCAGCTAGAATATGAGATTTTTGCCGCTTTACGGGATGAAGTGGCTGAACACGCGGATACTATTCGCAATATTTCCCGTGCGGTGGCTGCTGCTGATGTATTATGTGGGTTGGCGGAGTTAGCGGTACATCAGGGTTATTGTCGGCCGGAAATGGTGGAGGGACGGGAGGTTGAGGTTATTGATGGTCGTCATCCGGTGGTTGAACAATCTTTACCTTCTGGATTTTTTGTTCCTAATTCTACTTGGTTAGGTGGGAAGAATTACGGAGGAATGAACCACGAAGGAACGAAGGAAGCGAAGGAAGAAGAGAAGAGAAGAGGGAAGGAAGGAAAGAAGGATACATCTTACCCTGATTTGGTGATTTTGACTGGTCCTAATGCTAGTGGTAAGAGTTGTTATTTACGGCAGGTGGGTTTAATTCAGTTAATGGCGCAAATTGGAAGTTTTGTACCTGCTATGTCGGCACGCTTGGGAGTTTGCGATCGCATTTTTACCCGTGTGGGTGCGGTTGATGATCTGGCAACTGGTCAATCTACTTTTATGGTAGAAATGAATGAAACTGCTAATATTTTAAATCATGCAACTGCGAAATCTTTAGTTTTATTAGATGAAATTGGTCGGGGTACTGCAACTTTTGATGGTTTATCTATTGCTTGGGCTGTGGCAGAATATTTAGCAGTGGAGATTAAAGCTAGAACTATTTTTGCAACTCATTATCATGAGTTAAATGAGTTAGCGAGTATTATTAATAATGTGGCAAATTATCAAGTTACGGTGAAAGAATTACCTGATCAAATTATCTTTTTACATCAAGTGCAACCCGGTGGTGCTGATAAATCTTATGGTATTGAAGCTGGGAGGTTAGCGGGTTTACCTGCGGTGGTTATTCAACGAGCAAAACAGGTAATGGGACAAATTGAAAAACACAGTAAAATTGCTATGGGTTTACAAAATTTACAATAGTCAAACCTCTGGGATTGTTAAGTTCTTGAGCAAAGAGATAAAATAATGTCAGTTTCTCTTGAAGAAATACAAACGAAATTTTCTCAGGATCAATTCGAGTTTTCTAAACATGGAGTTGATCAGTCTATACTCAGAGGTATTGGAGTCAAGGAAATTAAAAAGGCAATTCAAAACGGAAAAATAATTGAAGATTATCCAAATGATAAGTATGGAGCTAGTTGTCTAATTCATGGTTTTACCCAAAATGGTCGCCCTATTCATGTACAATGTAGTTATCCGTCACGTTCATTGATTAAAATTATTACAGTGTACGAGCCTGACTCTCATCGCTGGAGTGATGATTTTACTAGGAGGAAAAGTAATGCAGAATAACAATTTTAACGAAAACTTTGTAGAGCAAAGAGTTACTTACTCATTAGAAAAAGATGGTCAATTTTTTATAGTCGAAAATGTACCAGCTAGAGTCAACATAGAAACTGGTGAGCAATTCTTTTCTCCTGAAACTGTTGAACAGTTACAGCAAATTATTTTGCAGAAAACTCAACCAGTTCGGTTTATGCAAATTCCAGTTTATAAATTTGCGGCGTAAAGTGTGGACAGGAATGATAAATCACCCTTTCAAAGTTGCTTTTTTAGAGACAACCCATAAAAACTTATGTGGGGCTTGCTGAAAAAAGGGTGTGCCGTGATGAATAGCAGGGTCTATGCTGATGTATGGTGAAATTTCCATAAATACCTTCTTGGTGTTTGCTGTTTCTCTATTTTGCCTTGAGATTTTGCCAAGCGATAGCTTGATAAATTCTCTTAGTGATATAACTTATAACTGGAGCATCTTCAAAAATTATCCTTCCCAGTCCTGACTGGTATCACACAAAAAATCATCAGCAATAATATCATCAAATAAATAAGGACAATTTTCGGGAAAAGTTCTTAACGGTAAATTAGTTTCCCGTAAAGCTAAATCAACTCCTGCTTCAAAACCATCTAACATAGCTTCTTCCATACGAGATTTTAAACTAGGGTTTTGTCGCAGATGTCGCAGAATAGCGCGACGTTGTTCTCTAATTGTTAAAAACCAACTGCGAGAACGGTTTTCCGGTTGATATTCCCATTTTAAGAGATGACCTAATAATACACCCAAACGACTTGCTAATTCTCGATATTCCTGCCTTCCCAAAGATTGAATTTCCTCTTGTAAATGTTGCCAGTCTAATTCTAAAACTAGCCTTTCTTCTAAAGCTTTAGCTTGTTGTTGTGTCCAACAATAGAAATCTTGATGATACAAAGAAGAAGATTGAGATTGATCCATATTCAGATAATTTGATCTTCATCTGCAATGATATTTTAATTATATAACTTATATATAACTTATCCCAAAAATTATCATTTTCCCATACAATTTTTAACAATCTTATCCACCTGCTATGACAGCATATTTATCAATTGATAATTGACAATTGATAATTGATAATTGTTTCATTTAAGGTTTAAAACCTCCCCTTACCAGCGGAAAAAAGCCAAAAATTCCACTTTTCAATCCTTTGGCTTTAAGGGAGAGTTAATTGTCAATTGTTCATTGTTAATTGTCCATTATTGAAATTCCTGTCTTCCTTTGCGCCTTTGCGTGAGATATAAAAAATTAGTCCCATCACCCAAAAATTGCTGTAATTTTCAATTTTCAATTTTCAATTTTCAATTCCCCAAAAGTTTCCGCGCTGCTGCTAAAATCAAACGTTGTTCAGCACGAGCGATCGCTTGATAAGTCCTTTCCACCGCTTCCGGTTCTACAGAAATAGAACTAATACCCCATTCCACCAATTTATCAATAATTTCTGGATATAAAGCAGGTGCTTGACCACAAATAGAACAAGGAATACCCCCATCTTTAGCCATTTTAATTAATTGAAAAATCGCACCCATCACCGCAGGATGACGTTCATCAAATATACTTGCTAATTCTCCTTTTTCTCGATCCACGCCTAAAATTAATTGTGTCAAATCATTAGTACCAATAGAAATACCCGCTACCCCAGCTTTAATATATTCAGGTAGTAAAAATAATATACTCGGAACTTCTGCCATGATCCATAATTGAAAATGGGGATTTTCAGTTAAACCAGCTTCTTCAACTTGACGACGACAAAATACAAATTCTTCCACAGTCCGCACAAAAGGCAACATCAAATGAATATTACTATAACCATTTTTTTGTAACCTTGCTAAAGCCTGTAATTCTAATTCAAAAACCGCCGAATTTTTCACATAACTCCAAGTACCATGTTCACCTAAAATTGAACTTGATGCAGAGTTTACACCATAATTAAACGAAGGAAAATCCTGTGATCGCCAATCTAAAGAACGATATAAAATAGGTCGTGGTGCAAAACCAATGGCAAATTTTTTAATCTCCTCAGATAAACTTTCTAATAATTCTCTTTGTCTACCATTTGAAAGCCAAATATGAGGATTTTGTCCCTGCAAAATATTCAAAATCATCAATTCTGAACGTAACAAACCTACCCCATCCACAGGTAAACCCCGTACTGTTTCAATCAAATTTACTTGACTAAGATTAACTAATAATTGGGTAGCAATCATCGGTAATATTTTAGTATTACTCAACCCATAATGAGGTTGATTTGCATGATGATCAAATTGTTCTTTTTTATTCTCGGTTAATGAAATTTTTTCTCCATCTTTCAAGATATTACCCTCTTTTAGACCACGATAAACTTCTCCCCTATCACCATCAAGCAAGAGACTTTCACCAGTTTGAATTAAATTAGTCGCATTTTTAGCACTGACTACAGCAGGAATACCCAACTCCCTAGCTAAAATTGCCCCATGACTGGTTAATCCTCCTCTTTCTGTAATAATACCACTAACCTGATGTAATAAAGGCAACCAATCAGGAGTAATAGCAGGAGCGATTAAAATTACTCCCTTGGGTATTTGTGAAGGTTTGGGTTGTGAACCAAGAATGACATACGCGGTAGCAGTTATCCGCCCCCTAGCCGCCCCTATTCCTTTGAGGAGCAAGTTAGGAATTAAAGACGGTGGAACATTAACTTGAGTAATGTAAAGTTTTGGGGTAGGAATATTAATTGTAATTGTCCATTTTATTGTTAATTTTGTCCCTATTTCACTAAATAATTGATTGCCTAAAATAATGATTTGTTGCAGAAATTCTTCTGGAAGTGCATACTTCTTTTGTTGTTCCTCACTGAGCAGATAGGAGAATAAACAATTATGATCTGTGATTAATCTAGATTGTAATTCTTCAGCAGTCACAGATATAGGATCATGTACAGAATAGGCGAGAATTTTATTTCCTAATTGTTGTTCTTGAATAACTTCGGTGTTTTCTTCAATGTAGTAAACATCTGGTAATATTTCACCCTTGTTAATAGCTATTCCTAATCCATAAGTTGCTTCTATTTCTGCTCCTGATGTATCAGCTTGGAATGAACCGGAGGCGATCGCATTTTCTACCGGTTGCACTAATACCGCAAAATTAATGTGTTGTAAATTAATGCCGACACTCTGCCAATATAGTAAACTTCTAGCACGAAACAACTGACTCCAAGTTTGTTTTAAACCTTCAACTATAGCTTCCTCATTACAAACACAAAACACCGACTCCAGCAACCCAGAAATATTTCCCATCACCTGATTACCAGATGATATACTTAAACTCGGACGCAAAATTAAACATTTCCCTTCCCAGGTTTTAGCAGCTTGGAAAATCTCACTTACCCAATAATGTGGTACACTACCAGCAATAATTTCCTGACGCAAACGGCCAGCCACCTGTTGCAGTTGTTGCCAATTACTTACATCTAAATGTAGAGAAGAATAGGGTAAGTCCGCAACTAATGACTCTGAACTATTGAGAGTTTCTAGAAATTCTCGCCACACATCTGCGGAGACTACAAAACCAGGTACTACAGGATAGCCCCTTTGCATAATTTTACTCAAGTAAAACGCCTTATCCCCAACTTGGGCGCGGTCTTGTGGTTTAATGTTGTCTAAGCGGTAGAGTTTATCCACTCAAGTGTTAGGTGTCATTTGTGCAAGTTTTACGTATTATTTGTCAATTATCGACCTACTGTTTTTATGGTAAGATACAAACGCTACATTTTTGATTATTTCTTTAATACACTATTTCAAAGCAATAAATATAAATATCTTATATAAATAAATAAATATTATTAAAAATTGAGTTTTTACAATTACATTACTAATTCAAGTAAGATATAATACAGTTTTTAGCTCAATAGGGGTTGCTGAATAAAACTAAAACCTTGATAAATCAAAGGTTTGAAGTAGTCAGTGAGGAACTCCTGGAACTTCTGACTCCTTGATTATTGTGTAGTTTTTCCGAAGGTCAGGTAAAATGGCTGAAATATTGATTTTTTCGTTGCGAACTTCGGTCGCTTACTGGGTAACGGTTTCAGGGATTTTTTACCGCTGTTGGTTAGTTGTTTCACCACTTTTTTTCCTGACCTTCGGAAACTGCCTCTGGACACTTTACTGGGTAAGGGTTTAAAATGGAGGGGTCCCCACTCGCTGGGGATATTAATTGAATGGAAACGGATTTGAAAAGAAAGTGTAGTAGTCATCTTAGTTAGTCCCCACTCGCTGGGGATATTAATTGAATGGAAACCTATCAAGGCTGACTTACTCCGGTATCCCAGAGCCGTCCCCACTCGCTGGGGATATTAATTGAATGGAAACTTACCTTTCCGTATTTTATACTCTACACTCTCAACGTCCCCACTCGCTGGGGATATTAATTGAATGGAAACGACAAAAGCATCTAAGACTTTTGCCTCTCTGTTTGAGAGGAGTTTTTCTAGTCCCCACTCGCTGGGGATATTAATTGAATGGAAACGCAGAAGTAATTGATGAGTTCGTAGCTACACACTACATAGAGTCCCCACTCGCTGGGGATATTAATTGAATGGAAACCATAAGCGAACAGCTTAATCACTTTTGTAGAGGGAAGTGTCCCCACTCGCTGGGGATATTAATTGAATGGAAACTTTGTAGGAGTAAGACCTGATTAGGTTTCTTGCCTCCTCTTCCTGACAGTCCCCACTCGCTGGGGATATTAATTGAATGGAAACGGGTACGTTTTGCACTTTTCCTCCCTTCGCGTTGTGTCCCCACTCGCTGGGGATATTAATTGAATGGAAACTTTCTGTTAGTGGAAGGCTTTAGGTCTACCCTACAAGAGTACGCGGTTATCGCAAGATAGCTGTGCGCTGACTTCTTACTGCCAAGGCGGTTTGAAGTTGCCCTTGTCTCAAGGGGCTCTGGTAGGTCCCCACTCGCTGGGGATATTAATTGAATGGAAACTTTTTGATGGTCTGTTTGTATGGGGCGCTCAGTAGTCCCCACTCGCTGGGGATATTAATTGAATGGAAACGCAGCACTGTATTGGTACAATCCATCAATAATTATTTCGTCCCCACTCGCTGGGGATATTAATTGAATGGAAACATGTAATTTTGTTCGCCATTATTGGAGATATCGGCTAACTCAACAGTCCCCACTCGCTGGGGATATTAATTGAATGGAAACGTAAAGCTAAAAAAGCTTGCACCTTGTTGATATTTAGGGTTTGCTGAATAAACCTAAAACCTTGATATATCAAAGGTTAGAGGCTGATAAACACAGAAATTAGTGCAAGGGTTTTGAAGGGTATACCGGAAAAAGTGTGCATTTTTTGGGATTTCAAGAGATGGCAAAGAAATTTTCCAATCTCCTCCTGACTCCTGACTCCTGACTCCTGACTCCTGACTCCTATGCCCTCACGGAAAGACTTTCTCAGCAACCCCTATTTAGACAATTTCAAAATAAAAAAATTTCTGGAACTCCTAACTCCCTCACGAAAAGACTTTTTCAGGAAACTCTATTTCTCCTGATTTGACAAAGAGAACTTGTGAAGATTTTAACCATTGAGAGTCAAAAGCACCCAAATGAGTAGTAGTAATTAAAGTCTGAAACCGATCTTGAATAGCATCAAGTAATTGATTTTGACGGGATAAATCTAATTCTGCTAAAACATCATCTAATAAAAGTAAAGGAGCTTCATTCACGACTTCTTCAATTAATTGTAATTCTGCTAATTTTAAAGCTAAAACTAAAGTACGTTGTTGACCTTGAGAACCATATTGACGAGCAGGAGTTTGATTAATAATTAATTCTAACTCATCCCTGTGGGGTCCAACAAGGGTAGTACCTCGGTGTAATTCAATAACAGAACGTTGTTGAATTTTCCCGAAAAAAGATTGTGTAATATCTTCATTATCATCTTTTCCTATTGGCACATTAGGAGAATAATTAATTTCCAGAATTTCTGTACTGCCACTAATACTAGCGTGCCATTTGGCAGCAATAGGTGTTAATCTTTGAATAGCTCTGTTGCGTCTTCTAATTACCTTTGTGCCGGCGTTAACTAACTGTGCATCCCAGATAGCTAATTCTTTCTCCTGACTCCTGACTCCTGACTCCTGACTTCTTTTTAAGAAAGCATTGCGCTGTCGTAATACTTGGTTATATTGATGTAAAATGTGAGCATAAACTGGTTCGAGTTGCATTAAAAGAGTATCTAACCAATTACGACGAACTTCAGGACTACCCCGCACTAATTCTAAATCTAAACTAGAAAATTCTACAGCATTTAAAACACCAAGAAAATCCATTTGTCTGCGGACTATTTCACTATTTATAGCTACACTACGGCGGCCATTTCGGCGTAAAGTTAAAGTTAAATCACTTATTCCTGAGCTTCTTTCTAGGGTAGCATTAATTTGAGCGATATCTTCACCATCTTTAATTAAATCACGATCTTTTGCCATACGGTGCGATCGCAATGTAGCTAACAACTCTACCGCCTCCAATAAATTAGATTTTCCCTGAGCATTGTTACCCACTAAAATTGTTTTAGGGGCAGTAAAATCTATTTTTTGCTCTTGGTAATTCCGATAATTTCTTAGGTGTATATTTTTAAGATACATATTTAAGCATTAAGGAGTCAGGAGTCAGTAGGGGCAAACCCCCTGTGGTTGCCCTCAAGAGTCAGGAGTTAGTAGGGGCAAACCCCCTGTGGTTGCCCTCAAGAGTCAGGAGTCAGTAGGGGCAAACCCCCTGTGGTTGCCCTCAAGAGTCAGGAGTTAGTAGGGGCAAACCCCCTGTGGTTGCCCTCTTGTGTCAGGAGTCAGGAGAAAAATCATCAAATTTTGACTATTTACTATATTCTCTTATTTAGGAATTAGTAAAAAATTTGTTCAGCAAACCATTTTAGTCATTTAAACATAGTAATAGGTAATATTGATTGATTATTACCTATTACCAATTACCAATTACCAATTACCAATCAAACATTCTTCTTGCCCATAACTCGGAAGAAAATCTTTTCTCCTTCAATCCAAACAAACATCAAGGCACTGAAACCAATACAAATTAGTAACTCATTAAAAGGCAGATAATGAGTACCAAAAAAGGCTCGCAGTGGTGGAACATAAACCAGCATTAACTGTAAAATCGTAGTGGCAAGAACAGCCCCCAATACGAATTTATTAGAAAGAGGATTCATCTCTATTGTTAGCTGATTGTTAGAACGAATAGCGATCGCATGACCCATTTGGGCGAGACATAAAGTAGTAAAGACCATTGTCTTCCAGCGTTCGGGATTTAGACCTTCTCCGGTAGCTATTTGGACGTGAGAATAAGCCCATTGCATGAGAATAATTGTAATAATCGCAAATACAATTCCAATCCGCACCATGTAAGCACCCAAACCCCTGGCAAAAATACTTTCACGGGGACTAAAAGGGGGACGTTGCATCACATCTGGTTCTGGAGGTTCGACCGCTAAAGCTAAAGCTGGTAAACCATCTGTCACCAAGTTCATCCAGAGAATTTGCAAAGGTGAGAGGGGAACACCACCCAAACCTAAAAGTGGCGCTGAAGCAATGGTGAGAACTTCACCGATATTACTGCCGAGAATGTATTTGATAAACCGCCGAATATTGGTATAAACAACTCTACCTTCTTTCGTAGCTGCGACAATGGTGGCAAAGTTATCATCTAATAGCACCATATCGCTGGCTTCTTTACTGACATCTGTACCGGTGATGCCCATAGCGATACCAATATCAGCTTGTTTGAGGGCGGGTGCATCGTTAACGCCGTCTCCAGTCATGGCCACAAATCTACCACGACGTTGCAAGGCTTGAACAATTCGCAGTTTGTGTTCTGGGGAGACTCTAGCATAAATACTGACTAAATCAACTTGTTGTTCTAGTTCAGTGTCACTCATGCGCTGTAATTCTTGACCTGTGAGAACTCTAGCATCAGCATCAGCTATACCCAAGTCAAGAGCGATCGCCCTAGCTGTTAATTGATGATCACCAGTAATCATAATTGGACGAATACCAGCTTGACGACATTCTGCCACAGCCGCCCGTACTTCGGGGCGTGGAGCATCCAACATTCCCACCAAACCCAACCACACTAAATCATTTTCAGAAGTGTCTTCTGAAGCTTCGGGGGGTATTTCTGTTAAAGGTTTATAAGCAAAACCCAACACCCGCAAACCTTGAGAGGCCATTTGGTCATTAGCAGCCAGAATTTGGGCGTGTTGTTCTTCATCAATAGGAATAGAGCGATCGCCTAAATAAATGTGTGTGCAACGAGCTAAAGTTAATTCTGGTGAACCCTTAGTAAACATTAAATACTGTTTTGAGTCCACAAAACCAGCTATTACCGGATCAACCCCAGTCATCCCCGGATCACCTGTGGCCACTGCTTCCACTTGAGAAATAACACTCATGCGTTTTCTTTCAGAAGAAAAGGGAAACTCAGACACACGGGGTAACTTACTATTCCATTGATCTTTTTCAATACCAGCTTTACCCGCCAAAGTCATCAAAGCGCCTTCGGTGGGGTCGCCTAAAATTGCCCATTCTCCGGCTTCTTTTTGCAGTACCGAGTCATTACACACAGCACAAGCAACCAACAGGGCGGATATTTCTGGATGTTCTTCTAAATCGGCTTTTTGTCCATCTAACTGAAAATCACCAACAGGAGCATAACCTTCTCCTGTCACCCTAAAAGTTTTTTGATTGGTGTAGACTGACTGCACCACCATTTTATTTTGAGTTAAAGTCCCGGTTTTATCAGAACAGATGGTAGTTACAGAACCAAGAGTTTCTACGGCTGGAAGTTTACGAATTAAAGCATGATGGCGCACCATACGCTGAGTTCCCAAAGCCAGAGTTACAGTAATAACCGCAGGTAAACCTTCAGGAACTACCGCCACCGCCATACTCAGAGAAACTTCTACCAACTCTTGTAAATTTTTCCAGCCTATTCCCTTCACTAAATCATGGATCAGACCACCACCGACAACTAGAGCAACCAGCACCAAAGAACCAGATACCAACACATTACCCAGTTGAGTCATGCGTTGTTGTAGGGGAGTAGGTTCACTCTCCACCGACTGTAACATGGTGGCAATTTTGCCCAGTTCCGTTGTCATGCCGGTATTGGTAACAAGCACCTTAGCCCGGCCTTGAACAACTTCAGTACCTTGAAAAACCAAATTAATGCGATCGCCGAGTGACGTATCTTCTGGTAATGTAAGTATGGCTTGCTTATTGACAGCTTCAGCTTCACCAGTCAATGCTGATTCTCGGACTTGCAAATTAGACTGTTCTATTAAGCGTCCATCAGCAGAAACCTGTACCCCCGCTTCCAGTAGCATCACATCCCCAGGTACAAGATCCTTCCCCGCTACATCCGTCAGTTTACCATTACGGATCACGCGCACTGAGGGCGAAGAGAGTTTTTTCAGGGCGGCTAGAGCTTTTTCAGCACGGCTTTCCTGGACATAACCGAGAATGCCATTGAGAATTACAATTGCCATAATCGCAATTGTGTCTTTAAATGGAACTTCACCAGGTTTTAATGTACCTTGTTGCAACGCCAAAAAATCTAAGAAACCAGAAATAAAAGCCACACCAATCAGCATCAATAACATAATGTTAGTGAACTGATCTAGGAGAATCTCCCAAGGGCTACGGCCACCCTGTTCTTCTAGTTCGTTGGGACCGTATTTTTGCAAACGTTGTTCAACTTCTTGGGGTGTTAAGCCGCTGTCTGCATTGCTATCAAGCAGTTCTAAAGCTTTATCAACCTCCAAACCATGCCAAACTGCGGCACTTTCAGGTAAAGAATGAGCAGACATCGTGTAGGTTACAGGAAATGGTTACAAAATTCGATCATAATTTAGTGATGGCAGGATTTCCATCAATCATGTATTAGGGATCGGGGACTGGGGACTGGGGACTGGGGACTGGTGATGCAATTTTGGATTTTGGATTTTGGATTTTGGATTGTTTTTCTCAACTCCAATCGAAAATCTAAAATCTAAAATTTCCTTGTTACCTGTTCCCTGTTCTCTTTTCCCTACCATGACTAATAACTAATGACTAATGACTAATGACTAATGACTAATGACTAATAATATAAGTTTGACACTCCCTAGTTTGAATGTTAGCCAGATGTTTGGGCAAAAAACTATTCGACCGTTTACTGCTGCTACCCTCTATGGTATTGCTTTCATTAAAGATAAACTCATTGCTATTGACTCTATCAAGGGACATCTACTAGAGATTGACCCCATCTCTGATAACAGTAAAATTCTTAATCCCCACCAAGTTAAGGAATTTACAGATGTTACTGGTTTAGCTGTGTGGGAAGATACACTGTGGGTCAGCCGTGGTAATAGCGTTTATTTGTGTAAGTTGGGTTCTTGGGGTTTGGAGCATTTTGTTACTTTACCTTATGCGGCTGATGGTGTTGCGGTTTGGGAATCTACTGTCTATGTTAGCTGCCAAAGACTAGGTTATATTCTGATTTTTGACCAAGATACACGCAAAGAGATTACTAGATTTTATGCCCCAGGGGTGGGGAGAGAAAATTTGGCAGTCAGCGCAGAAACTCTCTGGGTTTGCGATCGCACTGAGCAAACAGTTTACTCTATGGATCGGGCAACTGGAGAAGTTCGTTTTAGTGTCCTGACTTCTTTTGCTTCTCCTACAGGTATTGCTATCCACAGTCAGGATCAAACAACAGGTAAGGATCTGCTCTACGTTGCTTACTCTACAGAAGAGCCTTATATTCGTGATAATCCCAATGCTGATCCCAATCATGAGCTAACTTATCGGGATATCACTTTTATTCATCCTCTCTACTATCACTACAACCCAGATAAACGCTACGCCTTATCTAATGGTTATTTAGTGGAAATGTCATACATAGAGGAAATTTCACCCTTAGAAGAAGTTTATTTACCCAATGTGGAATGGCGTATTGCTCTCCCCTCAGAAACAGAACGCCAAAAGGTGAAACAAGTTGAAGCTATTGGTTTACCCTTCACAGAAGAAATTATTGAAGGACAACGGGTAGCTGTATTTAACTTTGATACTCTCGTTCCCGGTGAACGTCATCTATTTGGCTGGAAGGCACTTTTAGAAGTTCGCGGTATTAAGTATCGCATTACACCCAAAGATGTAGAAGACCTCCCTGAACTAACACCAGAATTGCAAAGTCGCTATTTGGTGGATGATGATGATTTAGCAATGGATACAACCATTGTCCGCCGTGCTGCTCGTGATGCTGTTGGTTCGGAAACCAATATGTTACGAAAAATGTATAATATCCGCAACTATGTCTATGATGAGTTATCCTATGGTATTAAACCCCACATAGATACACCAAACATAGTTTTAGAACGAGGCGTTGGTTCTTGTGGGGAATATGTAGGCGTATTGCTGGCTTTGTGTCGTTTAAATGGTATTCCTTGTCGGACTGTCGGCAGGTATAAATGCCCTCCCTACGGTGAACAACAGGGAGTTCCCCTACAACCTGACTTTAATCATGTTTGGCTAGAGTTTTACATTCCTAATTTTGGTTGGCTACCAATGGAATCTAATCCCGATGATATAGGTGATTATGGTCCCTATCCTACACGCTTCTTTATGGGTTTATGCTGGTATCATATTGAAATTGGCAAAGGCGTTTCCTTTGAAACTCTTACCAGTAATGGTGAAAGGCTAACCAAAGAAGAAATATCCATTGGCAATTTGGCGATTAACCATATTCGGTTTACAATTCTTAAAGAATTACCACCTATTTAATTTGGGACTTCAAAATTGACAAATTGTATTTAGTAATGGGGTATCAGGTAGGAGCAGAATTAGCTCCTAACGCCCCTGGATAGGGCTGATCTGCCTAAGTTAATCAAAAGTTTAAGGTTTAGGTAAAAATTTTTTATGTAGCCTTGAATGAAAATATCAGTAATTTTTCGGGTTAAGCTGTAAAATGGTGATATGAACTGCTCATCAGGAAATATGGAAAATAAACTTTATTCAACCATTGTTTGTTAAAACTGTATCAGTCAAGTTCACAAGAAAATCGCTGAAAGGCACGGAAGCCACTTGGCTGTCTTACAGTGGAGGAAGTGCCAACGGCGAATTTATTCGCCTTGACATTTAAGTAATTTGTAAACGGTAATAAAAGTTTCCCCAGTGGAAGCTAATAGGATATTACGCCCTGTTGATAATCCTACATTATTGAGTGATAGGGATCTCTATAGTACGGTAAAACAATTTATTGGTAAAACAGATAGTAACTATACTTATCAAGAGAGAGCGCAGCAGTTCTTAAAATATATGAATCACAGGGGCAATAATTTCCATAATTTTAAGAAAGATTTACATGAGTATCTAATATCTTCCATTGATAGTAAATATGGTCAACGTCAATTTAATCAACGTTTGTCAAATCATTTACAAAATATATTACCGGATGCTGATGATCAAAAGATAAATGATTTTTTGGTTGTTAATAGCCAAGCATCACCACAACACGCAACTTTTTTAGATTTAATTAGTAATCAAGGTTCTCTAGAAACTATTGGGTTGTTGCTAAAAGTGGTGTTAATTTGCAGGAAAGTAAAATCCTATCTAGAGAAGAGATTTAGAATTTTATTTAATCATTATGAAAATGCAACTACAGATGCTATTGATTGGTTAGTAGCAACTTTAGAACAATTAAATATTGCTATGAGTATTCACTTTGGTAATATTGATTTATCGTTTTTTAAGAGATTTTGTTAGAGGGTGCCTGGTGCTACGCCACGGTGACAGTAAAAAGGCAGGATGTTTTAAATTACAAAATTACGAATTACGAATTATTGGCGTTGAATGTGATTTTTCCGGGTTAAATTGAGAAAATTCACAGATTGAATTAAACGGACAAAAACGACAGTGATAACCGGGGTTAGGTGGAAAGATTTTACTAAAGTTATTGCTTGTAGCTGCATAGTTTTGTAAATCAAGTTGGTGTTTATTTGCTACATTAGCCAACTCAAATTCCAAAGATGCTAACTCATGATTATTAATAGTAATTAAATCAGATTTTTTACCAATTTCCAAATTATAAAATGATGCTACGGCAGTTTTCCCAGGATAAAGATAACGTGCAGCTAATAAATAAACTAAAGCTTGTCTTTGATCAAAATCTGACTTACCAGTTTTAAAATCTAAAATATGCAAAGTGCTATCAGACTCAATAAAAACACAGTCCATAGCTGCATATAACCGAAAACAATAATTAGCTTTTTCAATGAAAATTGGTTTAGGAAAACCTTCATCACCAGGAGTTAATTGCAGAATGCGTTTATTTAACAGCAAAGGCGATTTTTGATATTTTTGTAAAATGTGCAGTACCCGTTGCTTGACTTGAAAAGTAAAATTACTTAATTTTAACAACTGGGCTACTTTTTCCACACCATCCGATTGAGTTAACCAATGGAGATGATGATGAAATTCATAGATACCCTTTTGGGCAAGCATACCAATCCGCTGTGGTGGTGTAGCTTGGGATAATAAAGCTTTTACCTCTGGTTCATGTTGTCGTGCTTTAATGAATCCCCTTCTCATTTGACAATGCCAATGTTCTTGGCCTCTTTTGGGGGAAACTAGGGACCAAAGGTGGTAACTTACAAAGGGTCTAGCAGGGATTGACATTGCTCAGGTACAGTGAGAGAAATTACCTTGGGGATACTTGCAGGATGGTGGTTGTTCCACAAGCTTTGCGGGATGCTTCCTCATAGTAGTGATGATGCACGGGAGAGAGTAGCAAAATGAGTAACCCTAACAATTCTGGTAAAATAAAATTCGGTACTGATGGCTGGCGTGGCATTATTGCCGATGATTTTACGTTTCCTAATGTGCGGAAAGTAACTAGGGCGATCGCTAGTTATCTGGAAACTGCCTATAGTAAAGACAGACCAGTTTTAATTGCCTACGATACAAGATTTTTGGCTGATGAGTTTGCACGGACATCTGCTGCGGTTTTGGCAGATTTAGGGTGGAATGTGAAAATTACGGATCGGGATTGTCCGACTCCTGTGATTGCCTACAATGCGAAACACCTTAATTCCGCAGGGGCTTTGATGTTTACTGCTAGTCATAATCCTGCACCTTATTGTGGTATTAAATATATCCCAGACTATGCTGGTCCTGCCACTCCAGAAATTACTGATACTATTGTGGCCAATATAGAAACGGCATCGGATGAGTTACCAGGAAGTAACCCATCTGGTACGATTTCTACTTTTGATCCGAAGCCCGATTATTTGCATTTTATCTACACATTGCTGGATGTGGAAAAAATTAAGGGTGCAAATTTAAAAGTTAAGTACGATGCTCTCTATTCTACATCTCGTGGCTATTTAGATGAGGTGCTGCAACATTGCGGTACTCAGTTGGAAAGTTTCCACACTTGGAGAGATGTACTTTTTGGCGGTGGTATGCCAGAACCTAAGGGTGAACAGTTGGTGGAGTTGGTGGAAGCTGTAAAAGCTGATAAAGCTGACTTGGGTTTAGCAACGGATGGAGATAGCGATCGCTTTGGGATCGTTGATGAACTAGGAAATGTTCTCACTCCCAATACAGTGCTGTTGGTTTTAGCAAGACATTTAATCAAAAACAAAGGTAAGAGTGGTGCGATAGTGAGAACTGTGGCGACTACTCACTTGCTGGATAATTTCGCGGCTAAGTATAATTTACCAATTTATGAAACTGCGGTTGGTTTTAAATACATTGGTGAGAAAATGCGAGAAACCACCGTTTTAATTGGTGGTGAAGAGTCTGGTGGTTTAAGTGTTATTGGCCATATTCCTGAGAAGGATGGGGTTTTGGCTGATATGCTGGTGGCTGAGGCGATCGCCTATGAAGGTAAACCTTTAAGTGTGTTAGTTCAGGAAGCTATTGCTGAAGCTGATGGTCCTTTATATAACAACCGTTTGGATTTACACCTGACGGAAGCTCACAAAAACGCTGTGATTGATGCCTATATCAAAAATCCTCCTTCCGAAGTAGCGGGAATTAAAGTGAAGGAAGTGGGAAGAAAGGATGGGATTAAACTTTATTTAGAAGAAGGTAGTTGGGTGTTATTGCGTCCTTCTGGTACAGAACCTTTGGTGAGAGTGTACATGGAAACCAACTCACCGGATAAACTTAGTCAAATTGCAGCAACAATGGAAGCTGAAATTGCTAAGTTAGGATAGGTGACTGGGGACTGGGGACTGGGGACTGGGGACTGGGGACTGGGGACTGGGGAAGAAAATTTTAGATTTTAGATTTTAGATTTTAGATTGGATTTGACAAAAACAATCCAAAATCCAAAATCCAAAATCCAAAATTAATAACTCCTGACTCCTTTTTTATATATAAAATTATGAAAATGTTTGTGAATTTATTTATTTCTATAGTTATAGCTGGTTGGGTGTTGGCGATCGCACTAATTTCTGTGCAGAATGCCACACTTGTATCTTTAAAGTTTTTGGTTTTTCAATCAATACAAATTCCTTTTGGTTTGATGTTGGCTTTTTGGGTAGCGGTGGGTTTGGTTGGTGGGGTGGTTTTGCAGTCTCTTTGGGGTTTGGGTGAGTTGAAGTCTGGGGTTGATGAGGAGGCGGAATTTTTTATTGATGATGAGGATTTTTAGGGTTTTTCTCACGCAAAGACGCAAAGGCGCAAAGAGGAAGAGAGAGTTAGCAATTGGTGTGGTAGATTGAGTTTATGAAGTTTGAATGGGATGAGCATAAAAACCAAAGTAATATCACAAAGCATGGTTTTGATTTTGCTGATGCTTACCGAATTTTTAATTTACCGATGCTTGTCTATATTGATGAACGACAAGATTATGGTGAAGAAAGATATATTGGTATTGGACTACTTGATGGTAGGGTTATAGTTGTTGTCTACACTGAACCTGATGTGAATATAGTTAGGATTATTTCATTAAGAAAGGCAATTTCTCATGAACGAAAACGCTATGAACAATACATCAAAAACAGATTGGGCTAGAATTGATGCGATGAGTGATGAGGAAATTGATACTTCTGATATTCCTCCTTTGTCGGATGAGTTTTTTGAGAAAGCACAGTTGCGAATGCCTCAATCACCTGTAAAAATTATGATTGAAGTTGATCCTGAAACTTTGGCTTGGTTTCAAGCACAGGGAGATAATGCTAAACAACAAATGGCGGTTGCTTTAAAGATTTATGCTGAAGCAAATAAGGCTTTTTCTGTGTCTGAGGTTAAGTAAGTTTGATGGATTTTTTTATTGATGATGAGAATTTTTAGTAGTTTTCTCACGCAAAGACGCAAAGACGCAAAGAGGAAGAACAAAGTTTTTTTATGAGTCGGTTTTAACCGACTTTTGCTTTTAGACAGGGAATTTATTCCCTGGCTCTTATTAAAAATTACGGTATCTATTATTTAGTGCTAAGATATTGGTAAAGTAAACAACTAACTAATTTAAAGTTATGGTTACTCAACCTCTACCCTTAAATACATCAGAGGTAATCTACCCAGACAGTGATGGACAACCAATGGCTAATAATACAGAACAGTTTCGTTGGATATTAGTTATTCAACAAAATTTAGATTGGTTATTTGCAGATAACCCTGATGTTTTTGTGGCTGGTGATTTATTTTGGTATCCCATTGAAGGGAAAAATTATATAGTCAATGCACCTGATGTTATGGTTGTATTTGGACGACCAAAAGGTAAACGCGGTTCTTATTTACAATGGCAAGAAAATAATATTGCGCCCCAGGTAGTTTTTGAAATTCTTTCTCCTAGTAATTCTCAAACCGAAATGGAGAGGAAATTGATATTTTATGAAAGATATGGAGTAGAAGAATATTATATTTATAATCCTCAAAATAATCAGTTGAGAGGATGGTTAAGAACGGAAGATGGTTTAGATGTCATTTCAGAAATGGAAAATTGGGTTAGTCCCAGATTAGGAATTAAGTTTGATTTATCAGGGGAAGAATTACAAATTTATCGTCCTGATGGGAATAAGTTTTCTTCATATCTGGAAATTTCTCAACTTTTGGAACAGGAAAAACAACGTGCTGAACAAGCAGAAACAGCTTTAGCAGCAGAAAGGAGAAAAACGCAACTTTTAGCTGAAAAGTTAAGGGCTTTAGGTGTGAATCCTGATGAAATAGAGTGATAATAAAAAATAAATATAGTCGGTTAAAACCGACTTTTGTTTTTAGACAGGGAATTTAATTTATTCCCTGGCAGAAATGTTTAATTTTGTTACGCTATCTTGTGCTATTTATAGAGGATTATTTTATACTAAGAGGATAAATGTTGAGTAAGTTAGGTTACATTAACCATGCAAGCATCAGAAACCAAGCTACAAGAGATCATTGAAGGTAATAAACAGTATGTTGTCCCGTTGTTTCAGAGAGCTTATAGCTGGAAAAAATTTCAGTGGGAAGCTTTATGGAATGATATTTTAGAACTATATCGTAGTGATAATCGTCGTCCTCATTTTATGGGTTCTATCGTCACTATGCCAACTTCTACTATACCTGAAGGCGTAAGTAAATATTCATTAATTGATGGACAACAACGTTTAACTACTATTTTTATCTTATTGTGTGCTTTGCGAGATAAAGCTAAAAATATTGATGATGAGTTATCCGCAGAAATTCATAATACTATTATTGTTAATCCATATAAAAAAGGCTTAGATTATTATAAACTTCAACCCACACAGGTAGATAGAAAATCTTTTCATAGTTTAATTAATGGACAAGATCATGTAAATCATTCTGGTATTACGGAATGTTATGTATTTTTTGATAAGAAGATTAGACAAAGTAATTTAGATTTTTCTGATCTCAAAAAAGTAATTTGTAGTTATTTATCTGTCGTTAGTGTTGTTTTAAGTACAGAAGATAATCCTTATTTAGTCTTTGAAAGTCTCAATGCCAAAGGTGAACCTTTAACACAAGCTGATTTAATTCGTAATTATTTCTTCTTGAGAATTAATACGGAAAATCAAGACAATGCCTATAATAAATATTGGCTACCAATGCAAGAAACTCTAAATGATAATTTAACAGAGTTTATCAGGCATTATTTAACAAAAGATGGTGTAGAAATTAAGAAAGATGAAGTTTATTTTGAGATTAAAGATAGAATGAGTACGAGTGATGCTCTGTCTTATTTAAAAAATTTATATGAATTTTCAGAATATTATGCAAAACTTTTAGATCCAGTCAAGGAAAATAATTTAAAAATTCGTCGGTTGCTAGAAAAAATCAACCGTTTAGAAGTAGCTACTGTTTATCCTTTTTTACTTAATTGTTATCATGATTATGATGAAAATAAACTTTCAGAATTAGAATTTATTGATGTTTTGCAGATTTTAGAAAATTTCATTATTCGCCGATTTGTTTGTAATGTGCAAACAAGGGGATTAAATAGAATCTTTTCCGTGCTATATTCTCAAGTGAGCAAAGAAAGTAATTTAGCTCATGCTAATTTTGTGGAAAGATTAAAACTAGATTTACAAAATCGTGATTATCCCAAAGATACAGAATTTCAGAAAAGTTTATTGGATGTTAAATTATACGGTGCTGGGCGCTCTAAAAAAGGTAGATTAATTTTAGAATCTATTGAAGAATCTTTTAATCATAAAGAACAGGTCATTTTAGATGGTCTGGAGATTGAACATATTATGCCACAAACTATAAATAAATGGTGGCAAGAACATTTAGGAGAAGATTGGGGAATAACTCATGATTTACTACTTCATTCTTTGGGTAATCTAACTATTACCGCTTACAATGGTGAATTATATAATTTGGAATTTGCCGATAAAAAAGAAATATTGATTAATAGTCATTTAGAAATCAATAAATACTTTGAAAATAAAGAAAATTGGAAAAGAGAGGATATAGAAAAAAGAAGTTTAGATTTAGCTGAGATAGTTTTACAAATTTGGCCTTACTTTGGTAATGAAAATCTTATCATTCCATCCAAAAGTAAATTAACTGGTACAACTCCCAAACAACTAAAAATTTTTGGTAAAGAATATCCTGTTAAAAGTTGGCGTGATGTTTTAGAAACAACGTTAAATGTGATAGCTGATTTAGAAGCTGATAAATTTGAATATATTATTGAGCAATTTCCGCGTTTTATTAGTAAAGATGAAAAAGATTTTCGAGATACAAGAAAATTAGATAATGGGGTGTTTGTCAATGTGAACTTATCAGCTAGAGATATTAATACTTTTTGTATTAAAGCTATCGAAACGGCGGAAATTTCTACGGAAGAATGGCAAGTAGAAACTACTAATTAATTTATGTTATGTATCATTTTCGCCAACTCTTCCTTTCCTTCTTTACGTCTTTGCATGAGATAAAAAAAGAGCGATCTGCTTGCAGCAGCGCTTCGCTATCGCACCGACAACCTTTAACCAAGGTACAATAATTAACAACACTTATTGACACCAGCTTACTAGCTATGACTCAACTACTAGAAAAAGCCATTGCACAAATAAAACAACTTCCTGAAACCGAACAAGATAGAATTGCCTTACTCATCCTTGAAGAAATAGAAGACGAAAGCCGATGGGATCAAGCATTTGCAAAATCTCATGATGTACTTGCTCAACTTGCAGCAGTAGCATTAGCAGAAGATCAAGCAGGTAAAACTTTAGAATTAGATCCAGAAAACCTGTGAAGTCGAAAACAACTATTCAATTTCGCAACTTATACGCTGATCTTCCACCACAGGTTAGACAACAAGCACGTACAGCTTATAAACAATTTAGAGAAGATCCTTGGCATCCTAGCCTACGTTTCAAGTCAGTGCATCCCAACTTACCTATTTATTCTGCTCGTGTGAGTAAAAATTATCGTGCTGTAGGTGTACGAAACTAAAGCGGTATCATCTGGTTTTGGATTGGTACTCATGCAGATTATGACAAGCTATTATCTCAGTTATAATTCCCGTAAAAACCCTTATTTTCCTTCTTTGCGCCTTTGCGTCTTTGCGTGAGATAAAAAAGAGCGATCGCCTCTAACGCTAAAATAGAAAACAAAACCTACCCCTTTAAACAATATGCAGTATCAAAATATAATTACCATTGAACCAGGAAAACGAGGAGGTAAACCTTGTATTCGGGGGATGAGAATTACAGTATATGACGTTCTATCATACCTTGCATCTGGCATGACTTATGAGGAAATACTGCATGATTTTCCTTATTTAACACAAGAAGATATTTTAGCTTGTCTTAGCTATGCAGCAGATAGAGAAAGACAAATGTTGATGGTGCAAGCATAAAGTTATTATTTGATCATAATCTATCACCCCGGTTAGTAGATAAACTCGCTGCTATTTACCCCAACTCTCAGCACGTTTTTCTCTTAGGTTTAGATCAAGCGGATGATAGAATTCTGTGGGAATTTGCAAAACAAAATAAATTTATAATTGTTACCAGAGATGCAGATTTTAATGAATTAAGTATACTGCGTGGATATCCACCTAAAGTAATTTAGGTGAGACGTGGTAATTGTTCAACAAATCAAATAGAGGAAATTTTGCAATTACATTTAGAGGATATCCAAGCCTTTGCAGAAAATTCAGATTTAGGAGTTTTGACACTTTATTAAATTAAGTTAATATGATTTTGCGTGAGATAAAAAAGAGCGATATATTATGTAACTACCTACATTTTACACAAAGACCAGATTCCAGATCATTAGTTTTTGCCAAACAACAATAACATATCTGAAAATAATCTGTATGTCCTTCTAAAATTTCCCCCGAATTACAATCATCTTCATAACGAGCTAAGTTGACAATTTCTTCAATCAGATTTTGCTTCTTTTCTTGATCCAAATGATCAAAACAATGCTCACGTCTCAAGATTGTAATCACTTCATTTAACATATAGCTACCGCTATGATTTGACATACAATTTACTCCTATTGAAAAATTGAGAATATAACATTTATTATATTATAGTACAAAAGTACTTGTAAATAGTGTAAACAATTTTTATAAATGTAAATTTCGATACTATATATACAGCACCCAACAACTTTTAACTAAAGTACAATAATTAACAACACCTAATTACACCAGCTTACTAGCTATGACTCAATTACTAGAAAAAGCCATTGCACAAATAAAACAACTTCCTGAAACCGAACAAGATAGAATTGCTTTACTCATCCTCGAAGAAATAGAAAATGAAACTCGTTGGGATCAAGCATTTGCAAAATCTCATGATGTACTTGCCAAACTTGCAGCAGCAGCATTAGCAGAAGATCAAGCAGGTAAAACATTAGAATTAGATTCCAAAAACCTTTAATGAGGTAAACTAAAAATGACTGTAACTTATCAAACCGACTTCAATATGTGGCTGGAAGAAACCGCAAAACTATTATTAGAAAATCGCTGGCAAGAAATAGATAAAGAACATTTAATTGAGGAGATTTCCGACTTGGGTAAAAGTGAAAAAAGAGCTATTTCTAGTCAACTGATTCGCCTACTTTTACACCTACTTAAATGGCAATATCAACCTCAACGACGTTCCGATAGTTGGTTAGATTCTATCACAGATGCACGCACTCAAATTGAATTAGCGATAAAAGATAGTCCTAGTCTCAAAAATTATCCTCAAGAACAATTAATAGAAAGCTATGAAAAAGCACGTCGTCAAGCAGCTAAACAAACAGGATTAATCATTTCCACATTTCCCGAAGAATGTCTTTATGAATTAGAATTAGTTTTAGATGAAGACTGGCTACCAGAATAGAAAGCTAAAAAAAGGGCAGGTATCAAACCCACCCTAATTATCATTTGTAACTAACAACTATTCACCAATCACAGGCGCACTTAAAGAAACCTGTTCCACCGCTTTCTTAGCAGCTAAAGTTGGAACAGAATCCCGTAATCTTGCCGTCAATTGTACAGTAGTAGAATCGTACATTTGAGTTAGCAGTTTGGGATAAAAACCAATCCCAATAATAGGAACTAACAAACAAGCAATGATAAACACTTCACGAGGTTCAGCATCAATTAAAGCTTGGTGAGAAACTAACTCTTCGTTTTCTTGTCCGTAGAAAATTTCTCGCAACATTGACAGCAAATAAATTGGGGTTAAAATCACACCAATTGCCATCAAGAAAATAACGATGACTTTAAATGTAGGGTTATAAGCATCGCTAGTGGCAAAACCCACAAACACCATTAATTCTGCTACAAAACCACTCATTCCTGGCAATGCTAAAGAAGCCATTGAACAAGTAGTAAACATCGCAAAAATCTTCTTCATCCGCTTACCAACACCACCCATTTCATCTAACATCAGGGTGTGTGTCCGGTCATAAGTTGCACCAACCAAGAAAAATAAACTTGCACCTATTAACCCGTGAGAAACCATTTGTAAAACTGCACCACTTAAACCTAAATCGGTAAAAGAGGCTATCCCAATAGTAACAAAGCCCATGTGAGATATTGAAGAGTAGGCAATTTTCCGCTTCAGGTTACGTTGGGCAAAAGACGTTAAAGCCGCATAGATAATATTGACTACCCCCAAAATTACCAACACCGGGGCAAAATAAGCATGGGCATCAGGCAACATTTGGGCATTCATGCGAATTAAGGCATAACCGCCCATTTTCAGCAGAATACCTGCTAATAGCATATGCACAGGTGCGGTAGCTTCCCCGTGGGCATCTGGTAGCCAAGTGTGCAGAGGGATGATAGGTAACTTAACAGCGTAAGCAATTAAGAAACCAGCGTATAGTAAAAGTTGTAAATTGAGGGCGTAGTCTTTGAGGGCGAGTGACTGCATATCAAAGGTGACATTATCACCATAAAACGCCATCGTCAAAGAACCGAGAAGAATAAACAGCGAACCGCCGGCGGTGTAGAGAATAAACTTCGTCGCTGCATAATGGCGTTTTTTACCACCCCAAATAGCCAGCAGTAGGTAAACCGGAATTAACTCCAATTCCCACACCAGGAAGAATAACAGCATATCCTGGACTGCAAACACGGCAATTTGGCCACCGTACATGGCTAAAAGTAAAAAGTAAAATAGCCTGGGTTTGAAGGTAACAGGCCATGCTGCCAAAGCCGCTAAAGTGGTAATAAAACCCGTCAAAATAATCAGAGGCATGGATAAACCATCAGCCCCCACGGACCACTTCAAATCTATTTGTGGTAGCCAAGAATAACTTTCTACCAATTGTAAGTCAGGGTTAGAGAAATCATAACCCAAGTAGAAAGCGGCAATGATGAGGGCAAAATCAATCAAACCGACAATTAAGGCATACCAACGGATGGTTTTACCTTCCTTATCGGGGATGATAGGAATGAGCAGTGACGCGGCTATTGGTAAAAGAATAATCGTCGTCAACCACGGGAAATTAGTTATATTCATCACAATTTGTCTAGGATTAAAATCATCTTTGGCAAAAAGTCCTAGTTATTAATTAACAGCTTTTTACCAAATTTCCCTTTATTGTTAGGTTGATTTAATTAAATTGGCAATTTCTCATGCTACCAGATGCCCCGGTAGAGGATATTTACCGGCTGGGTTGTATCTGGTAGGTAAATTGCCCGCCAATTGGCTCTGATTGAGCTATGATGGCATCTGTTTTACATTAAATGGCAATTTTCTCAAAAAGTCCAAATTCTTTACAATTCTCAAATTTATCAATGGGTATTGACAAGATGAGAGGATTTACAAAATTTTATTTTTATTTTTATTGCAATTTTTATTTTTTTAAGTTTATCTGTGTTAATAATCAGAGATTATTTGTCAGAATCAGGATATCCAGTATTACAGGATTTGCAGGATGTTTGATATATCAAGAATAATTGAACGCAGATGACCACAGATAAACGCAGATGATAGAAGATAAATTAATGGATTTCCTGCTTTTTTATGAACAATAAATTATGGTACAGGAGCTTGTTTAGGATGTTTCCCCGCATAATAGACAACAACCTTTAATTGTTCCTCATCAGGAACATAAAATACCCTATCACCACTTGTAACGTCATACTCCCAAGCACCTTGATAAAGTACCCTTTAAGAGGATGTTTGAAAAGTCTAACTTGGGCGATTAGAAATCACATCTACACAGACAAAACCTGCCTACGCAGGTTTCAAATCCTTAATTTTTCGTTAGTCCACGCAGGTGGACTTTGCTTGTGTAGTAGTGAATTATATTCGCCGAAAAATTTTAAGACAACTTCTAAGATACATTGTTTTAGGTCAGAGCGATGGTCACGAGAATATCCTTGTGTAATCATAATTGGATGTTCTCGATTTATTCCTAATTCTTTCTCTAGATTATTTAGGCAATTATCATATTTTCCATGTAAATGTAATGAGCTTGAGTCTAAATGGGAATATTTTGTGTCTATTCCATATTTTTTTACTACTTCTAAGGCAATGATTAAGAATAGTTTAGTTAATCCATATTTATAGAGTTTATCCATGACTCTACCTATTTTATTGAAGTGCGGAATGTGGGCTATAATTTCCTGATTTATCAGACCCAAAATGCACACTTTTTCAGGTATACCCTTCAAAATCCTTGCATCTTTTTCTTGTTTATTAGCCTCAAACCTTCAATATATCTAGCTTTTGTCTTTATTCAGCAACCCCTACCTAAGATTATTCATAGTTTCGCTAAGTCTCTGATTAACTTAAACTCCAGTTGATAGCACCTCATGATTTTTGCTAACCCCAAAAAAAAACAATACCCCTCTCCACCATTGGAAAGGGGTAAACCACAGATTAGCACTACCTAATAAGCGTCTTGCAACTCATAGAAATCAGGCGAGATGTAATCCTTACGTAAAGGCCAACCTACCCAATCTTCCGGCATCAAAATCCGCTTCAAATTAGGATGACCTTCATAGATAATCCCAAACATATCGTAGGACTCGCGCTCTTGCCAGTCAGCAGTGCGCCAAATCCAATACACTGAAGGAACAACGGGATTTTCTCTAGGCAAAAACACCTTGATCCGCACTTCTGCTGGCTTATCAGCATTATCACTCACCTTGATCAAGTGATAAACACTAACTAAATCTTGTCCTGGTCCTAAATCAATACCGCCTTGAAATTGGAGACAATTAAACCCATAAGCATACAAAGCTGTAGCGGTAGGAAGTAAAAACTCAGGTGCAACCTTAATAATTTCTACACCATTGACATCAGCTGCCAAAGATTCGTGGTCAAAACCATTTTCTGTTAACCACTGGGAAACCTGACCCGCAGGAACTATTTTAGATTCTTGAGATTCTGCATCAGCCACGCTTTTCTTCCTCCTTCTGTTTAGATGTCAACAACGCAGGTGGTACAGGCATACCAATCGCTTCTGTTAATTCCTTGGGTGGGTTGTAGCGAGTTTCTGATTGTAAATACTTACCAGTTAAAATTTCGGGAACTGGCTTCATATTGTGGGTGGTACTGTAATAGCGGTGGGTTTGTTTGATTTGACCCCGTTCTTGCATCGAATCATTAGCAATTTTCTTCCGCAATTTAATAATTGCATCAATAATCGCTTCTGGACGGGGAGGACAACCAGGTAAGTACACATCTACAGGAATCAGCTTATCAACTCCGCGTACTGCACTGGGAGAGTCAACGCTGAACATACCCCCTGTAATGGTACAAGCACCCATAGCGATTACATACTTGGGTTCGGGCATTTGTTCATAAAGACGCACCAATTGAGGAGCCATCTTCATGGTAATTGTTCCAGCAGTGATGATTAAATCGGCTTGACGGGGGCTAGAACGGGGAATTAGACCAAAACGGTCAAAGTCAAAACGAGAGCCAATTAAAGCCGCAAATTCAATAAAGCAGCAAGCTGTACCAAACAACAAAGGCCACAAACTAGAAAGCCGCGCCCAGTTGTAAAGGTCATCAACTGTCGTTAAAATCACGTTTTCTGACAGTTCTTGAGTTACCGTAGGACGCTCAATGGGGTTAATAATTCGTTCTTTGTCCTGGGTGGTTAGATTAGAATTTACGACCATTCCAATGCTCCTTTACGCCATGCGTAAACTAACGCGATTACGAGAATCGCAATAAAAATCAATGCTTCAATAAATGCCAATAGTCCTAAACGGTGGAAGGCTACCGCCCAAGGGTATAGGAAAACAGTCTCCACGTCAAAGACAACAAAGACTAAGGCAAACATATAGTAGCGAATGTTGAACTGAATCCAGGCTCCGCCAAAGGGTTCCATACCGGATTCATAGGTGGTGCGCCGTTCAGGGCTGTAGCTACTAGGTCTCAGAAGTTTGGACGCTGATAGCGCCAGGGCTGGAACTAGGCTGCAAAGGATCAAGAAGCCTAGAAGATATTCGTAACCGCTAAGGACAAACACAATAAATATCTACTGATTACTGATTATGGTGGAAATCAAGCTGTAACTTCTTTTTACATTATATCTTTCCAGGTATTTTGAAATCTGGGAAACAGACAGAGTGGAGTATTTGATTCAGTTTGAGGATTGATAGAAAAGTTTAACAATTATGTCATAATTTGTAACGTATCTTTAAGATTTCCCCTCTAGGAGAATCTAGCCATGAGTGAACAAGCTGAAGAAGCTCTTGAGACTCAGGCGTTAGACCGCTATGAGTGTCGCGCCTGCGGTTATGTATATGAACCACAGAAGGGAGACGATAAATATGATATCCCAGCGGGAACAGCGTTTGCAGAACTGCCAATCAATTGGAAGTGTCCAGTTTGCACTGCCAAGAAGGTAGCTTTTGCTAATATCGGTCCTGCGGGTACGGCATCTGGTTTCAAAGAAAACTTAGGTTATGGCTTGGGTGTAAATAAACTGACACCAGCGCAAAAGAATATCTTAATATTTGGTGCTTTAGCCCTTGGCTTCTTGTTTTTTATCAGTCTTTACGGACTACAATAATATCCCTTTTGGGGACTGGTGATTGGGGACTGGTGATTGGTGATTGGTGACTGGTGACTGGTGACTGGGGAAGAAAATTTTAGATTTTAGACCCCAGATTTTAGATTGGAGTTAACAAAAACAATCCAAAATCCAAAATAAAAAACTCCTGCCTCCTACCTCCTGACTCCTAACTCCTGACTCCTAACTCCTGACTCCTGTTCCCTTGATTCAAACAAACACTAAAAAATACTGATGCAATCAATTTTCAAAAGGTGGCAAGGTATATTTGCCGCGTTAATAGTAGTCTTAGCTTGTATAGGTTGTAGCAAAGTTCCCTCTACAACTTTTAATCCTTGGGAAGTTATCAGTGTACCAACCGAGGAAAAACTGTTTGATATTGCTTTTACTGATGACCCCAATCATGGTTATTTAGTAGGCAGTAATGCCACTCTGTTGGAAACTAAAGATGGTGGTAGAACTTGGCAACGTTTAGAACTGGCTGTGGATGAGCTAAGATCCCGTTTTGACTCGGTAAGTTTTGCCGGTCAAGAAGGTTGGATCGTGGGTGAACCTTCTTTGTTGCTGCATACCAGTGATGGTGGGAAATCTTGGTCTAGCTTACCTTTGAGTCAAAAATTACCCGGTAGTCCCATTTTGGTGACTGCACTGGGTGAAGGTACAGCCGAAATGGCCACTGATGTGGGCGCGATTTATAAAACTACCGATGGTGGTCTAAACTGGAAAGCACAGGTAGAAACTGCTGTGGGTGTGGTGCGGAACTTAGAGCGATCGCCCGATGGTAAATATATTGCTGTTTCTGCGAAAGGTAGTTTTTACTCTGTTTGGGAACCAGGAATGGCAGCTTGGGAACCCCATAACCGTAATAGTTCCCGTCGTTTAGAAAATATGGGTTTTGCTGATAACGGCCAGTTGTGGTTATTAGCAAGAGGTGGTCAAGTGCAATTTAGTGATCCAGCTAAATCAGATGAATGGTTAGATGTAGAATATCCAGAGTTATCAACTAGCTGGGGTTTATTAGATTTAGCCTATCGCACACCTGATGAAATTTGGATTGGTGGTGGTAGCGGTAACTTGCTACGCAGTACCGACGGTGGCCAAACTTGGGAAAAAGACCGTGATGTGGAAGAAGTCGCTGCTAATCTGTACAAAATTGTATTTTTTAGCCCCGATCAAGGTTTTATCATCGGTGATCACGGCGTTTTGCTCAAATATAACCCCACCAATGCAGAAACAGCCAATCAAGCTGAGGCCGCTTAGGTGATAACCTTTTCTGAGAAGAAAGTTGCAACTTGTAACTGTTTCTAAACTTTGTAGGATAATAGACTCAATAGTAGTTTTTGCGAAGGTAGTTAAATGTCAGGTACCACTGGAGAGCGTCCATTTTCGGACATTGTTACCAGTATTCGTTACTGGGTAATTCACAGCATCACCATCCCAGCTTTATTTATTGCTGGTTGGTTATTTGTCAGCACCGGTCTGGCTTACGATGTTTTTGGTACACCCCGTCCTAACGAGTATTTCACTCAAGTACGTCAAGAAGTACCCATCGTTAGCAACCGTTACGAAGCTAAGAAACAAGTAGAAACATTTATCCAAAAGTAATTTGAGATCATGGCTACCGGCAATAACGTCAATCAACCTGTTACTTATCCTATTTTTACTGTCAGATGGCTGGCGGTTCACACTTTAGGCGTACCTACTGTCTTCTTTTTAGGTGCGATCGCAGCAATGCAGTTTATTCAACGTTAGGAGCAAATCATGGAAAGAACGCCTAATCCTAATCAACAACCTGTTGAACTAAACCGTACTTCTTTGTACCTGGGACTGTTATTAATTTTCGTTCTCGGTATTTTGTTCTCCAGTTACTTCTTTAACTAACTGGAATCGTCATCATTATTAACTTTCTGTTGATTTGTTGTTAAGGGAGGAGAAAACCATGTCTGGAAGTGGGAGAATTCCCCTGTGGGTTGTGGCTACAATCGCAGGGTTGGGTGTAATTACTGTTGTAGGTATTTTCTTTTATGGAGCCTACGCTGGAATCGGTTCTTCATTGTAATGACAACCTGATACGTTTTTCTGTTTAATAAGCAACATTAAATAACCGCCTGTCTCTTGAGGATGGGCGGTTTTAAGGTGACTGGGGACTGGTGACTGGTGACTGGGCAAAAATATCTATCTCCTACCTTCTGCCTCCTGCCTTCTGCCTTCTGCCTCCTGACTCCTGACTCCTGTAAGGGCGAAGCATTCGGGCGAACAATTATCAATTTTTGTTCCAGGTTATTTTCCGAATGCTTCGCCCCTACGACTCCTGACTCCTGAATTCTTACTTATTTATGAATCGTCATTTTTGGATCACTGCTTTAATTGTCTTTGTTAATTCCCTCAGTTTGACAATTTTAATTCCTATTATTTACCTCTATGGTAAACAATTTGAACTGAGTGATTTTCACACCAGTTTATTATTTTCTATTTACTCAATATCTCAGTTTTTCGCAACTCCAGTAATTGGTAAATTATCTGATAGATTTGGACGTAAGCCTTTATTAATTATCAGTTTAGCAGGTACTGTAATTGCTAACTTTATAGCTGGCAATGCGACAGTAGCCTGGTTGCTATTTTTTGCCAGATTTTTAGATGGTATTACAGGTGGTAATGTTTCTGTTGCTCAAGCTGTGATTTCTGATATTACCAGTCCAAAAAATCGCGCCCAAGCTTTTGGTATTTATGGGGCGGCGATGGGATTAGGGTTTGTTTTAGGACCTGCTATCAGTTTGTTGGCACAGCAGATTTCTTTAGGGACTGCGTTTTTAGCTTCTGGTGCAGTGGCGTTTATCGCTTTATTAATAACAGCTTTATTTTTACCAGAAACTCTGCAAAAACAATCTCAAAAACCTAAAAACATTTTTGATTTAGGTTTAGGAAATTTAATTAAAGGTTTAGTAATGCCAGGAGTGGGCATTTTACTATTAATTAACTTTCTGATTGGTACAACTTTTACAATGTTTACTTATGCTTTTCAACCTTACTTTATTAAAGTGCTAAATCAAAATAGTCAATCATTGACTCTTTTATTTTTAACTTTTGGTACGCTAGGCGTGATTATGCAAACTTGGGGAATTTCTATACTAAAAGAAAAATTTGATGTCGTCAAAATATTATTTTTAGGTTTGTTTTTCCGCAGTTTGTCATTTTTCTTGATGCCAATTTGGGCTAATATTAATTATTTTGTCGTAGTTGGTATATTATTTTCAATCTTCAATTCTCTGGTGCAACCGATGATTAGCACATTAATTTCTCTCAATGCTAAACCAGAAGATCAGGGAACTGCATTAGGATTGAATGCTTCTTATTTAAGTATTTCTAATGGTATTGGTCCTGTAATTGCGGGAATGATTGTACAGCAATCTCAGCCGTTAACTTATGGCTATCCTTTATATTTAGCAGGAATATTCACGTTTGTAGTTTTAGCTTTTGCAATCTATAATCGTCAAAGATATACACCAATTAATTGATAATTGATAATTGATAATTGATTGATATTTTTAATTATTAATTAATTAGTTAATTAGTTAATTAATTAATTAAAAAGGTGGGTAATACCCACCATAAAATTAAATATGAGAAGAATGAGAACAACGGTTAAACCATTCTTGATACTTTTGCTGTTGGGATTGATTTTCTACAGAAATTGTGATTTTGACTTGTTGACAACCATGATCTTTTTCTTGAGCGATCGCATTTAAAAGCAAACTAGCAATTTTTGGGGAAATAAACTCTCCACTCACCGTTAAACCTCTATCCAAACTAGAATCTTTTGATATTTCCTCATTTATTAACTCAATACCAGGAATCTCCCCGTGACTTAAATCAATTTCTGCTAATTGTTGGTGTTGTGGACTAACTTGTTCAACAATTAATTTTTCCCGTCTCACAGGAACTTGGATCATCTCAGTTTCGATTTCCTTACGAACAATCACCTCTCCTACCTTTTGTTTATTATGATCAACAAACAACCTTTCTTCCAAGAGAGGGATAATCTTTTCTTCCTTCGTGTCCTTCGTGTCTACCCTTCGGGAAATGCTTTGCATAACGTGGTTCATTAAATACAATCAATATTATTTCAATAGTTAAGATAGAAGGATTCAAAATTCAAAATCCAGATCCAGAATAAATTAAAACTTTGATTATCTTGATGTATTTGATAAAATCTTGAATCTCTTGATTCCTGATTTTACAATTATTCTAACTCCTGAATCCTGAATCCTAAATCCTGACTCCTGAATACTTACTAATTATCGTTCTTCAATCGGGAGATTAGGAGCATTCACATCTAACTCTTCCCGACGAACTGTGTCTTGAGTTTCCACAGTATCTTGCTCAACGACTTTTTTCACTCTCACTTCTTCCCGCACAAAAGCCTCTTTTCTAACTTCCGGGATTTCTTCGTGGATTTCCATGCGAGCAACTTCACCTTCATGGAAGTCAGCTTCACGGGAAGAAACTGTTCTACCAGCATTTTCAGGGGTGACACGCTCAATAACAACGTGTTCTCTTTCAACGGGTACTGATACTCGTGCAGTTTCAGTTTCTACGTGCTTACCAACAGTTACATCCCCCACTTTGCGGCGATGTTTATTAGCAATAAGCCGTTCTTGATACAGTTTTAGAGTTTGATGATCTTGCTCATTTAATCCAAATAACTCCGGTTCATGTTCGTAGCGGTAGGTATCACGGGTGTAATTGGGTGTAGTTCTGGCTGTAGAGGTTGTTGCTACTTCTCTGGAATCTACGGGCGTTGGTGATTCTACTGAACCTGATGCTTCTAGCGGTGTGGTGCGATAGTCGGGTTTACGATATACACCACGCACCCGTTCTTCATAGTCGTAATCTCCTGCTAAACGTTCGTTAAATTCAGGTAAATCTTCTGCCTGTTCTTTTGTTAAACCAAGAGCATAAACGCGATCATTATTATAGTCGATGCGAGTACGACCAATAGGTAGTAAAACTTTTTTACCAAAAATCCAGAAGCCTAAGTCAACTACTAAATAGCGAAAATGTCCATTTTCATCAACTAACGCATCATGGACTGTACCGATTTTTTCATCATTTCTTTCTGTATATACTCCTAATCCCTTAATGTCTTTGTCTTCAAAAGTAGTGCGGTACTGAGGGTCAAAATCTTCTAATTTGTAAAGAACCATTATATTTTTCCTCAACGGTTAATAGTGTTTCTGAATTTCTTACCTTCAAGAATATTAATTGATGCTGATATTTCCATCTTTCTCACGAATGAATCGCCAGAAAATCTAATTATCAAAAGTCAGATATTTGGTGGAAATGAAAAATACCCAATACCCAGATCCCGGACTTCTTGAAGAAGTCGGGGATCTAAACCCCTACTATCTCCTGATTCCTGATTCATGAATTTATACACGATTTTCATTGATATTTAATTCACCGGAGGTATCAATATCTAATTCTTCCCGGCGAATCGTGTCTTCTGCTTCCACAATATCCCGATCTACTACTTTTCTGACTCGCACCTCTTCACGAACAAATGCTTCTTTATGAATTTCTGGAGTTTCTTGATAAACATCTATATGTGCTACTTCCCCTGCTTGAAATTTGATTTCGTTGGGGTCTACTATTGTACCTATCTCTGGTGTTTGAACTCTATCAATAACAACGCGTTCTTTTTCAATAGGTACTGTCACCCGTGCAGTTTCAGTTTCAATGTGTTTACCAACTGCTACTTCTCCTGTTTTCACACGATGTTTGTTAGCAATTAGACGTTCTTCATAAAGTCTGAGAGTTTGATGATATTGCTCATTTAAACCATATAAAGTTGGTTCTTGTTCGTAGTTGTAAGTTTCCAGTTCATAAGTTATGGTACCAAGGTGAGAACGATAGATAGAGCGTACCAATTCTTCAAATGATTGATCAACAATGATGTTTTCCCGGTACTCTGGTAAGTGTTCTACTTGCTGTTTGCTCAGTCCATCGACATAGACACGCCCAGCGGGATAATTGATGCGAGCTAGTCCAATGGGTAGTAATATTTTCTTGCCAACAGTATCTAAACTTGTATCAATCACTAAATATCTAAACCTGCCATTTTCATCGACTAAAGCATCAGCAACTGCACCTACTTCTGTTCCTCCTTCGGTATAGAGATTCAAGGTTTTAATATCATCTCCGCCAAAGGTTTCTCTATAGTTTGGATCAAATTCTTCTAGTTTGTAAAGAGGCATATTCTATGTCCATTTTTTTGAATATCTATTCACAACATTAGACGTAATTTGACTATTTTTCCTCTTGCTGATGACTGACTTCTAGCGATATATACTATAGTTTATATCTCATACTGGGAGGGAAATTTTAGGCAATTTTTAGTAGTGATGTTGCTGATGGAAATATAACTAATGATAGATAAAAAATTGATTGAGTAATTTTTTCTTTCTCATTTTCTCATTTCTCGTTCCCATACTCTGTATGGGAATGAATTCTCAAGGCTCTACCTTGATCAATATCACGAAAATGTTACAAAATAGTCAGAGACTCTTGATAGCATTCACAGTCTGAGACTGGGAACGAGGAAATATTTTGAGAAGATCAATTTTCAATTTTTAATATACCCCTACCAACTGTGTATAATTTTGCTGCCGCCAATGGTAAATTCTTCTTCACTATTATAAATAAGCGGTTTTACTGTCACCTAATAATACCCAAACATTATAAGGCAATTAGTCTAAATATTTACATTTTTTCTCTATCATCTATATCTGGCAAGAATACAGGATTTATGAAAATTACAAAACAGCAAATTTTAACAATTCATACTCTCTGTGTCTCTGCGTCTCTGCATGAGATAAATTCATATCAATACTCAACACGAAAAACTAATAATATTGAAGAAACTCCTTCCGGATCTAATGATTCATTAATCGCTAAAAATTTGCAAAAAGAACAATATATTGGTATTGCCATTTTATTAGTAGGATTAATCACTATTATCGGATTTTTTAGTCGTAGATTTGAATATGCTTTAATTTTTGCTCTGACTATCACCATGATATTAATGGTTTTCTTTCTCACAGTTTAAAAATATGTGCAATTACTTCATGAATATTTTAATTTGTTTTTTCAACCTCTTGTTGATGAAAACCGATGGAAGATTGCTGAATACTTACAAAGGTATAAATCAAATGTATGGATTTTACAAAACTTTAAATTTTTCATCAAAATATTTTTATTTTTGTTAACTAGCCGGATGACAACCTTGTATTTAATGCTACTTTGGTGTAAGATAATTAATTGTTTGCAAAATGACCTATTTTCAGGCTTTTCACTCAATTTTTAATTGAGTTAGAAAATGCTTATACATTCCATCCATTTTCTTCGCCAGGTGAAAAAATGCTCTTGTTCTTAAAGCTGATTGATTATCTATTAGCAGCTGTTTTTATCAGTGCGGCTTTCATCATTTATTTCGATTCTAGTAATCAACAGTATGTACTAGCTGGAGTTGGAGCTTTAGCTATTGCAATTTTTTTGTTTCTCCTCAACAGAAACTCAGTTAATAATGCTAGAAAAGAAGCTCAAAAAGCAGAACTAGCAAAAAAAGCTGAACTATACACCTCTTTATTACAGAATAGTAATTCCTTGGAAAACAATACCATAGTTCCTGCCAGAGCCAAAGCTTTAGAGTATTGCCAAGATTTGATTGATGATTACAAAAGCACTAGAAATTTAGCAAGAAATCTTTACTATATCCTGCAAATTTCTACTGTAATTTTGTCTGGTGTCACCCCAATTTTAGTATTGGTGGATAAGTTAGAAACCGGACAACCTTGGCTGAAATGGCTACCAGTCATTTGTCCGGCCGTAGCTTCCATTGTCGCTAGTATTGTCACCTCTTTCCCATTTCAAAAAAATTGGGTTGCAGCTAACGCAACTGTTGAATTGTTAGAAGCAGAACAAGAAAAATTTGTCTTGGGAATTACACCAGCTTACCGTTGTTATGATGTTTCTGGAGAAGCAGAACAACAACAAAGAGTAAGTCAAGCAGTCGAATTATTTATTAACCAAGTAAATAATATTCACCTGCAACAAGTTCAACAAGCAGAACAACAACAGGAGAAGAAGAAAGAAGAAGTCTCCGCTGAAGGAACTAACGAAGAAACAGGTTCTTAAGATAAACCCAAAACTGAATAACCTCTTTAATATTGAATCCTAATACTCAGATACCGGACTTCTTTAAGAAGTCCGGTAGCTTTCAATTATTATCTGTTTCTGTTATTCTAAAAATCATATCTTCTAATGTTCTCAATAAATCTTGTTCATTATAAGGTTTAGAAAAATACGCCCGCGCTCCTAACTGCATTGCTAGTTGACGATGTTTATTACTACTACGAGAAGTCAACATGGCAACGGGAATACTTTTTAAATCAACATGAGATTTTACCCGTTCTAAAAAGCTATAACCATCAAGACGGGGCATTTCAATATCACAAATTACTGCTTGCACTTTTAACCCACTTTCTAACTTTTCCCAAGCATCTTGACCATCTTTAGCTTGTTCAACCTGATACCCTCCTTTTTCCAAAGTTAAGGCTAAATAACGTCGTACATTAATGGAGTCATCGACAATTAAAATCATGCCTTTTTGATGAGTAGGTCTAGCTATGGGTTTCGGTTTTTGTGGTTTGAGAAAAGCTGTTTTTAATTTAGTGGTAGGTAATTGATTAGTTTTATGAGGACGTTGATTGTTTGTTACCCAAGATACTAATTCATTAGTATTTACTAATGGTACTACTCGACCATCACCAAGCATTGTACAGTTACTAAAACCATCAGGTAAAGGTATATTTCCTTCCACTTGACGAATTGCTACTTCTTGTTCACCCCAACAACGATCTATTTGTACAGCTATTGGTTGATGATCATGTTTGATAATTAACACACTACTAGCATTTATTCCCGTCGGACTTTCTATTTCTAAATGATGATAGTGAGAACAATTAAATTCAAAATAATTACCCAAACGCATTAAAGGTAACATGGTATCTTGCCATTTGAGAAATTCTCCACCATCCATTGAAAAAACTTGCTTATTATCTAATAAAAAGATTTCCGCAACTACATCTGTAGGAAATGCTAAAACCATGCGATGATGTGGACTGGTGGCAGTATCGCTTTCTACTAATAAAACTCTTGCAACTGAAAGAGTAAATGGCACTGATAAAGTAAAAGTTGTACCAATTCCTGCTTGTGTATCAACTTGAATATCACCCCGAACTGATTGTAAGTTATTGCGAACTACATCCATTCCCACACCACGGCCAGATAAAGCTGTCACTTTTTCAGAAGTGGTAAAACCAGGTTCAAAAATTAGTGATAATAGTTCATCTTCACTCGCAGTAGCTATTAATGTGGTATCCAAACCCATAGCTACAGCACGTTGACGAATTTTTTCTATAGAAATACCTCTACCATCATCACTGATAGTAATAATTGTGCGATCGCTGCGATGAAATCCTTTAATTTCTATCAATCCTTGTTCTGGTTTTCCTAAACTCCGACGGGTAGCAGGATCTTCAATTCCATGATCAAAAGCATTACGTAACAAGTGCATTAAAGGTTCATTCAAAGCTTCTAAAATACTACGTTCAATTAAGGTTTTCCCCCCTTCAATTTTTAATTGAACATTTTTACCATATTCAACATTTAAATCTCTAATTGCTCTGGGAAAACGTTCAACTAAATCAGATAAAGGACGCATTCGCACTTGCGTTAATTTTCTCTGGACTTGCTTAGATGTTTTATTCAACTTCCGAGCAATTTGATCTGTATCATCAATACTGAGTTGAATATCACTGGCAACTTCTGCTACCTGAACAATAGTTTCCATAACATCCTGAGAAAGCAAGTTTAATTTTTGATAGCGATTTAATGTTTCTGTTTCTCTCATCGTCTCTGCTGATGTTGATACTCCAGAATTTACATCTTCGCTAATGATTTTTTCATAAACTGCACGCACTTGTTGATTTTCTTGATGCAAAGTTTGCACTCGTTGGCCTAGTCCTAAAACCAATTTACGTAATCTTTCTAATTGGGAATTTAAACCATTACGCTGTATGATAATTTCCCCAAATAAATCATTAATTTCTTCTAATTGTTTACTAGGAACTCTAACTGTATTTTCATGAATTTCTTTATCTTTAGTAACTCCAATGATTTCGCTTTTGCGTTCAATATGTTTATAGTCTAAGGATGTATTTTCTTGAGTAAATGCTACATTTGGATCAGGAAACTCGACAGCATTTATTTCTGGGGGTAATTCTATTTCTAAATCTGCAAAATCAGGAATTACTACTTCTGCTACTAATTCTGTTACTAAGGTATTCTCTTGATTTTCTGTAGGGATATTGCTAGTATTAACCTGTGGGGGAATAGGATTAACAACTACTTCCCCTAACTCACCTAGCTCAATATTTGCTGGTATTCTATCCCGTTGATTTGTTAATACTAAAGCTTGCGATCGCCTCCATGCTTGCAATGCTAACTGAGAAATTTCCACACAGCGATCGGGATGATTTGCTAAATGTTCACGCACTGAATCACAAAGCTGAGTAAAAGCAGGTAACTCCAACATTTCACCCAAACCACCAAACTCTGTAGCCATCACTTCTACTTGTGAATATAAATCATTTGTAGAACTATTTGCTGATAAAGATTCTAAAGTTTGTTCTAAAGTTTGTTCTAAAGTTTGCAGACATTCTTCTACTTCCGTTTCAAACAGCAAAGGAATAATTTCTTGACCATCTTCTGGTGAGAGCATGGTAGTAATATCCTCTGGAGAAGGATCACCCAAACGCTCATGCAGTTCATCAAACATCGGATAACAAAAAGTTCTTAACCATTTATCATCTAGAGATTTTCTATCTGATAATAATTCTACAATTTGCCGTAACCAATCAACTCCAGATAACAATAAACTCTGTAAATGAGTATCAATTTTTAAAGATTTTTTCCGAGTTTTTAAAACCTTAAAAGAATCTTCCAAACGATGAGCCAAATTACTCAAAACTTTAAAACCCATCATCGCCGCACCACCTTTAATAGAATGGGCAGCTCGCATAGCAGCATTAATCGTATCTACATCTAGATGTTTACTTGTATCTATTTTCAGTACGATACTTTCTAAGGTATTCAAATAATCAGTTGCTTCCTCCAAAAACTGCATTTGAATTTCTAGTTCTTTATCTGTAGTCATAGATTATTTTTCCTTATTTATTTTTTAAATTAATTGACTTTAAAAGTCTCAACCTTTTGTTCTAATTGCTGGGAAATCTCCGCAGTTTTTTGTAAAGATGTAGAAATGTGTCGGCAAGACTCGCTATTGCTTTGTGAAATAGCCAGCACATTTTTCATTAATTGGTTAATCACCTGTGATGTTTCTACTTGAGAAACTGAAGCAGTAGCAATTGACTTAACAAAAGCATCTATTTGTTGGGAAATATCTACAATTTCGCTTAAACTCTGCTTCGCATCTGCGGCAATTTGCGTACTTTGAATCACCTGATTTGTCCCCACCTCCATAGCTTTCACAACTTCATCTGTATCTCGTTTAATTTGCTCGACAATTTGCTCAATTTCTTGAGTAGCAGCCGCACTGCGTGTTGCTAATTCCCCTACCTCTTCCGCAACAACAGCAAAACCTTGACCTTCTTCTCCTGCACGTGCCGCTTCAATACCTGCATTAATCGCCAACAAATTAGTTTGAATCGCAATTTGGTTAATTAAAGACACCACGCGAGAAATTTGTTGAGAAGATTCTCCCAAATGCCTAACTTTTTTGGCAGTTTCACCCACAGTTTCTTGCAAAGATAAAATATTTTCTACTGTCAAATCCATTGCTTTTCCACTTTTGTTAGCATTGTGGTTAGCATGATTAGCAATAGCAGTAATTTCTTGAGCGCCATCTGCTAAAGCTTGGATAGAATTAGTCATTTGCTCAACAGTTGCTAAGGTGCGGTTTATTTCTTCAATTTGTGTAGTTGCTGACTCTGCTAAGTATTTGATATAGTCTTGATTTGAGCCAATATCTCTATTAATTTCACTAGCATTCTGTTTGACTTGGGTAACAATATCTCGGAGGCTTTCTAAAATAGAATTGAACACATTAGCAATAGTACCAATTTCCCCATCTTGCACCTTCGCCTGTACTTTTAAATCACCTCTAGTCGCATTTTTTACCTGACTAATTAATTGCAAAAGTTGTAAATGCAGAGTATCTTTTTGCTGCTTTTGTTCCTCAGATATAGATTCTTTAGATATAGATTCTTTGATAGATTCTTGATTCACCTGAATATAATCTTTACCATCAGCAGGTAATTCTTCAGGTAATTCGGCAATTTTCTGATCTTCCAGAGGAGTCTCAATTTTATTAGTGAGGTTTTCTACTGCTACTAATTCAGCCGAATTTTGCTTGATGATACTCTTTGCTAACCAAGCAACCAGCAATGTCATCACTAATGCTATTAATGTTGTGATATTAACAATCAGCTTGAGAAATTGTCTTTGCGGTTCAAAAGCAATTCCAGCATTTTCAGCCAGAATTAATTGCCACTTG
The DNA here is from genome assembly GCF_014696235.1 of Sphaerospermopsis sp. FACHB-1194. Lineage (NCBI taxonomy): Bacteria > Bacillati > Cyanobacteriota > Cyanophyceae > Nostocales > Aphanizomenonaceae > Sphaerospermopsis > Sphaerospermopsis sp. FACHB-1194. The sequence goes on from NZ_JACJPU010000009.1 coordinate 63,283, forward strand.
AGATCCGGTAAACCTTCTAATTTTTTTAGCGGTGCATAACTAACCAATTGTGGCGTTTGATGAATGGTTCGCACTCCTGTAGAATTTTCCACATTTTCACTGTTCAGCAAGTCAGCTAAACCAGGATATATTACTGTAGCTTTTTGACCTAATAACTCCCTCTGAAGACTGAGAAAAAATTTCCCCTCATGATCAACTAAATAATAATCTTTGTTATTATCTACCTGATCTTTTATTGCTTCTATTAACCCTTGCATGGATATGCGTGTTCTCACTACAGCAATCACTTTTCCTGTAGCTACATCTTTCACAGGAGCAGCAATATAAATCACTACTACATTATTTTGTAATCTTTCTGGTTGACTAATAACAGGACTATTCTTTTGTATAACATCTTGAAAATATTTCAAGTTTTGTTCCTGACTACTGGTTGCACCTTGAGATTGAATAATCACTCTTCCATTCAAGTCAAAAACCGCCAGATGATCATAACCTTGATAAGCTGTAATGAACCGATTTAATACTGTTTGTTTTTCGGCAAGAGTGGTACTTTTACTAACTTCAGCATTAGTCAAAAATGGCAAAGTTGAGAGAATTTGAATATCTCCATATCTTGCCAACAGAAACAGATTAATAATATCACCTAAACTAATTAATTTATTTTCTTGAGTTTTGATAATTTGCTTACTAATCACATTGCTACCAAAGCTATAAGCAATTATGCCAATTCCCAATACTGGCAAGGTACTGATAGCAATGGTAAAAATTAATGCTTTTGTTCTTAATTTCACTTGCTGTAAATATTTATTAATTATATTTTTCCCAAAATACTTATGAGTAGTTGTTATATGTTCCTGTTCAACAACTTCTTTAACTTCTTTTCTCTTATCTGTCATGGGCGATAATGTCTTAATAGATGCTTTTTTATTGGGATCACCAGTCTGAGCAGTGTCAGTTTTATTAAACATAAATAAATACCCCTAAATTAATACCCCTGACTCTATGTAATAATAACAACAAAAAATGATTTTTCTGAGCTTGATTAACTAATCACTGCCCCCATGAGAATAATTTACAATATTATGTGCATCTAATACCAACAATATTTCTTCTTTTTGTTCCACGCAGCCACATAAATAAGGCACTAAACTAGCCGCCACTTGTCCGACAGGAGAATGAATATCATCAGCCATCAATTTAGTCGTACCTTTAATTTCTTGCACAACTAAACCTAAAAGCTTTGATTCCACTTTGGTCACGATAATATTATACTTTCTCAGGCGATGATCTAAACCTTCTAAATTAAACATTTTTGGCAAATCAATTACCCAAATTACCCGACTACGCCAATTCATCAATCCTAATATACAGGCTGGCATATTAGGCATAGATGTTACAGCTTCAATAGGTACAATAATTGCTTCTTGGGTGTGAGCGACGGATAATACAGCTGTAGTTTGTTGATTGATTTGAAATTGAAGATAGCTATCTCCCAAAGAGTTTTGAATGGTTTGATAATACACGGTTTGTTTAGAATTGCTCATGACTGTAATTCAAATATTTGTTGGCAAAATTCTCAAAAATTTATGACTTACGCAATATTAAAATAAAAACCTGATTCTTGAGTAGGGTTAATTCATGAATTACCCCTACTTTCGTTCTGTTTTGCGTAATTACTGAACTTGAAAAGTTCTATCAGGTTCAATATTGAAAAATATTATGCATGAATAATAAGAATTTCAATATTCTTCTGACTTCTGTAAAAACTTTCCCCATCCACAAATTCTCATTCTTAGGGTGAAAGCTTTTAGTCAAGTGTGGCGTAGCCATTGGCTGATTACTGATAGCTCAATACTTACGAAAAGTATTAAATTAACCAATGTATTTAGATACCATTTTCAGCAAATCTGATCTTGTAAAAGGCTTAGTTAAATAGCCAGATGACCTGACAATTTTCGCCTTCGCTTTATCCACAAATCCGGTTCTACCAGTAACCATAATAATGGGTGTATTTTTAAATGCTGAATGCTTCCGTAATAATGAACATAGTTCATAACCATCTAAATTAGGCATTTCTACATCTAGTAAAATTAAGTCTGGTTTGCTTCTAATGATTTGCATTAAAGCTTTAATTGGATCATTAATCATGACAACAGAAAATGTTTTTTCATCTAAAAAATGTCTAATAGAATTCAGCACTGCTTGGCTATCATCAATACAGGCAATTGTATATAATTGCTTACTCAAAACAGATGGCAAATTGTTATGAAAATTCCTTTCAACAGTGGCGAATTTTGCTGATTTATCCTCTAATTCATCTTCTGTTTTTGGTGCAGATGTTGTTTGTTTTGTTAAACTGCTATTAGATAATTTTTTTGACTGAATTTGTTGACGATAACGTAACTGTTTTTGACACTGTTCTACTATTAATTGCAAATCCAGATGACAGTATTTTGATAGTTCATTTAAGGAATTATCAGTATTAAGTTTATAGTTACCTTCTTTTAAAGAAATAAAAGACTCTAGCACTTCTTTGGACAGTTCTTCTATTAACATCCCTGCTTGTTGATGGGTAATATAATTTTGATTTACTAGCCAGCAAATCGCATGATAGTCAGCGTTTGGTATCAATTGACAGTTATTGCCATACTGATATATCAAACCCATCTGTTCATAAGTTACATTGTTAAAAGTAGGAATTTCCTGATTTAAACGTTGTAAGTGACTCTCCAGACGTTCAAATAGTTTATCTGAATAAGTAGCGTAAGTTAATTTACCTTCTTCTAAATAAATTGACCAAGAAACTAATCCAGTAAATACACTTAAACAACCTGTTACTTTCTTTGTGCTTAACTGTGCCAACAAAGACAGGGGATGTAGTTTGTTAAACAACCTGTAGCTACCTAGAGGAGTTGTCATCATTTTGCTTTAGCTAAATTAAAGACTTGTGATTTGAATTTGCATAGCAGATACATCACAATTGAAACCAAGTATAAAACATCAAAGATTTAGTAGTCATAAATACAAAGCCAGATGTTTTATTTTGTATGAACTCTCAAAAATAACAGAGTTACAGCAGATTGCAGATCAATCAGGTACAGAATCAAAAGTGAAACATAAACAGAAAGAGAGTTTTACTCCTGACTCCTGCTGTATTTAAAGATTATCAAATCTTAGTCAATTTGTAAGTTTTCCATCACTTACTGAGAGATACTGCGATAATCAAATATTTTGGGTGAATCACGCCAAACATATTCACAATCAAATTATAAAAAATTATTAACTTTATTAAATACTGTAATTTACCGCAAATAGCTTTTTAGCTTGCTGTTCACGGTATACTCAACCAATCTCTCTGTATTTATCAGCAAATACAAGTTTTACCCAGCTTTCTTGTTGTTTACACTCTGCTGAATCCAAGCCATTATTTTAATCATGCTGATTTTTCAACTTCGATATCAGCGCCAACAGAAGTTTTTTATGATCAATTTTTTTAAAATGCGGATGAAAGGACTTGAACCTTCACACCTTGCGGTACTAGAACCTAAATCTAGCGCGTCTGCCAATTCCGCCACATCCGCATCAAGATATTATAATAGCATAACAAATTAGTAATGGCAAGAGGGAATTGGTGATTGGTGATTGGGAAACATAAAATTGATTACCCAGCCCCCAGTCCCCAGTCCCCAGTCCCCAGTCCCCAGTCCCCAGTCCCCTACATCACAGCAACACGGGGTAGACGATGCTTGAAGCCGCAAAGAATTTCCCACGAAATGGTATTTAATTGATTTGCCCAATCATCAGCTGTGATTTTTTCTCTTCCTTGTTCTCCCAATAAGGAGACTATTTCCCCTTCCTCGACATCGGGTATGGAACTGACATCTATCATGAGTTGATCCATTGTAATCGCGCCAATTTGCTGCAAACGCTGGCCACGCAGTAAAACTTGCATTTGTTGGGAAAGACTGCGGGGAACTCCATCCGCATAACCAATACCCACTACTGCAATCCGCATTTCTCTGGGTGCGATAAACTTATGACCATAGCTCACACCAGTTCCCGCAGCAATTGTTTTTACATGGGTAATTCTGGCTTTGAGTTGTAAAACCGGTCGCAGTTTGATTTGATTTTGCAGGTGGGGAGCAGGATAAAGTCCATAAATGGCTAAACCTGCACGCACCATATCATAATGTAATCTCGGATCTGCCAGGGTAGCGGCTGAATTGGCTAAGTGCAAACTGGGAATTGTGATACCTCTGGCTTTGATTTGGGCGATCGCTTCCTCAAATCGTCTATGCTGTTCTTCCATGATCGCCGGATCAGGACTATCTGCTGTAGCTAGGTGAGAATAAATACTGTCAATATTTAGATGTGGTAATCCTTGTACTAATTGCACAAAATCACCTGCTTGCTGCCAATCAGTACCTAATCTCGACATTCCTGTATCTAATTTGATGTGTACAGGTAAGGGAGAATTATATTTAATTGCTTCTAATGTGTTGGAAAATATTAAAGCTTGTTTAGGGCTGCAAAGTGTAGGTTGCAGTTTCCAATGAGCGATCGCATGAATTTGTTCTGCTGTATTGGTTGCTCCTAAAATTAAAATCGGTGCTTTTATTCCACCTTCCCGTAATTGAATCCCTTCGGGAACTGTCGCTACCCCCAACCAACTCGCACCCGCTTCTAACACAGTTTTAGCAACAGTTACCGCCCCATGTCCATAGGCATCAGCTTTTACCACTGCCATTAACTGTGTACGTGGTGATAAAAATCTTACTAATTGCTTGACATTATCGGACAACGCCCCTAAATCAATTTCCACCCAAGCACGTTGAGAAAACCAAGCGTAAGTATTGCACTCCTGACTATCAGCAAAACTAGGGGTTTGTTTGCTACTAAACATTCCTCTTCACTCCTATCACACCACTGCAAAGCTTCCAGACGCTCCGACTGTGCTAATTTTTGCCCCTTAAAGCCATATCAATTTAATCAGCAAAGTGTACCGTTGATCCGGGAGTTTGTACAAGTAGTCAGGAATCAGAATAATTTTAGATTTTAGATTTTAGATTTTAGATTTTAGATTTTAGATTGGAATTGACAAAAACAATCCAAAATCCAAAATCCTTTCATTGTATCCCCAGTCACCAGTCCCCAGTCCCCAATCACCTGCAACCAAATTATTAAGGAAGTATAAATTATTCTCATCTCCCCAGAAAGGTATATTTGTGTTAAAATATCTAAAACTAATACCTTGAGCTAATATCAATGGGGAAGGTTTTAGTCCTAAACGCCTCCTACGAACCGCTCAACATCACGAGTTGGCGACGTGCCATAGTTTTGTTGATAAAAGGCAAGGCAGAACACGTAGAACACAACGGCAAATTCCTCTACTCGGATTTTCCTCTGCCAACCGTAATCCGGTTGCGTCATTACGTGCGTGTTCCCTATAAAGAAATTCCTCTGACGCGCCGAAATATATTGCATCGAGATGGGCATACTTGTCAATACTGTGGCTACACAGGTGATGAGTTGACCCTAGATCATGTAATGCCGCGATCGCGTGGAGGAGGTGACACCTGGGAAAACATCGTTACTGCCTGTGTACGCTGCAACGTCAAAAAAGGCTGTCGTACACCTCAAGAAGCCCGGATGCCTTTGCGCCATCCACCCCGTCAACCATACAGTAGCCTCTATTTTGAGGTGACAAAACATCTCAAGAGTGGACTTCATCAGGAGTGGCAAAAATATGTGATAGGACTTTGACATTAACACAGAAATAATTGAGACAGCAGGGGAATGAGTCTTAACCTGTAGGTGTTGCTGTTTGACCTTGGTCAACACAGTATACCACAAGTTGAGGGTTAAATTTGCCCTTGGCGAGTGTTTTTTGCAGCTTTTCAGGGGCATTCCCCAAAGCTGGAAGGATTGTTTGTTCAAATTCCAGCGAGACAACACAAACACAGATTTACGATTATACCTCATTTTTTGAGGCATGGATCATTGTCACTATAAATTATTCCCAATCATCACAAAATTAAGCTTGAAGGTATATTTTTGAGGAAAATAGTTGTTAATGGCTGAGAAAACATAATAAATATATTTAGATAGTAAGTATTGTAAAATTCCGAAACTGTGTATACTAAAAAACGTTACAATACCCAAACTGAGATAGATATTGAAGTTAAAATCAGCTGTTAAGAAAAAGTTGCTGGGTTATAAGAAAAAGCGCAGCGAGTATTTTTCCGTCCTGAAAGACCTAGACCTGTACCAAATTTTTTTAATCTAACATCTAAAATCTAAAATCTAAAATCTAAAATCTAAAATTCCCGGTCAGCAATCCCTGACTAATGGGCTTGACAAAACATAGACAAACATGATGCCGTGCCAAAGCTGTAGATTTCTGTCAAGATCGTAATGTGTGGACGAGCCAGAGCATAACTGGTGGAAGCCACCAAGCTGAAAACTAAATTCCCTATGTACTTGAATTCTCCCGTTACTCAATTTGAGGGCTTTTCATTGACCACAGAGCCGAATGGGGAGGAAGTAGAAATAGAGAGAGATGCTCTTGAACTTCCACCACTTACCCGGCCTTCCTTACCAGCAGCAAATGGGGCAGCAGCAAATGGTGATGGAGGTATCTATTTAGCTCAACGTGGCAATTCCCTGGCGATTCAGAAGTCAGAAGAGTTACAAAAAACCCTGCTCAACCATAGACATGAGCGCCATCTGGTAATTCTACAAGATTTTCCTGACCCTGATGCTCTTTCTTGTGCTTGGGCTTACCAACTAATTGCCCAACAATACGATATCAAATGTGAAATCATTTATGCTGGCACTCTCAGCCATCAGGAGAATATTGCCTTAGTTAAGCTAACTACTTTACCTGCTCAACGCTGGACAATGCAAACCCTAAAAAGTAAAGATTTGTTATCTTATCAAGGGTTTGTGTTGATTGATAATCAGGGAACTACATCTCAATTACTAGCAGCAGTACAACAGGCTGGACTTCCCCTAGTCGTGCTGGTTGATCATCATAGCTTGCAAGGAGAACTGAAAGCTGAGTTTACCGATGTTCGTCCTTATGTACGAGCAACTGCCACAATCTTTACACAGTATTTACAATCGGGTTTACTCACATTAGATAGCAGTCTGAGCCAGCACGTAAAATGTGCAACTGCTTTAATGCACGGTTTGCGCTCAGACACCAATCGGTTAATGCAAGCGCAAGAAGAAGATTTTATGGCAGCTGCTTACCTGAGCAGGTTTTATGATGCTCAGTTGCTCAATGCCATTTTACAAGCCAATCGTTCTAAGCGTGTAATGGATGTGATCGAGCGATCGCTCAAAAATCGCATTGTCCAAAATAACTTTTCCATAGCTGGTGTAGGTTATTTACGCTACGACGACCGAGATGCTATACCCCAAGCAGCTGATTTTCTGGTGACAGAAGAAAACGTGCATACTGCTGTAGTGTACGGCATAGTTCACGATGAAGATGACGAACTAGAAGTAGTCATAGGTTCTCTGAGAACCACAAAACTTACCTTAGATCCTGACGAATTTATCAAAGAAGCCTTTGGGCAAGATAGCACAGGACGGTTTTTTGGTGGTGGACGCACTGGTGCAGGTGGCTTTGAGATTCCGATGGGATTCTTATCTGGCGGTAACGAAAATTCTGCTTATGCGAAAATGAAATGGGAAGTTTTTGATGCTCAAATTAAGCAGAAATTATTGAAATTGGTAAATCCTAAAGATAACCCAATTCAGTCTTAATTACCCTGTTTCGGTAAAAATCGCCTCATTCCCCATCCGTTGTGAGGTTGGGGGTAAATAAGGCAGGAGTAAAACTGGCTTTGTGTATAGGTTTTAATTGAGATTGCGTACCTCATTGATATGCAATCTTATTTATCATCATTAAAATGTGAGCAATTCTATGATGAAATATCTTTACGAACAGGATTTTCAAGTTTGGATTGATACAACAATTCAGAATTTACAAAAACGTGAATTTGAATCACTAGATATAGAGAATTTGATTGAGGAATTAACAAACTTGGGGAAATCAGAAAAGAATGCTCTTAAAAGTAATCTAATGATTCTATTAGCTCATTTGCTGAAATTAAAAGTTCAATTTGATGCTCCAGATACCATGAAAATGAGTTGGTACAACTCAGTTATTGAACACCGTCAGCGAGTTTTGAACAATTTACAAGATACCCCATCTCTCAAAAATTTTCTTCCTGAAGCAATTGAGCAAGCATATCCTCAATCTCGAAAATTAGCTATTAGAGAAGGTAAATTAGCTGCTTTTGGGGTTCGTGTTCCTGATGAGATTGAATATCCTCATACTTGTCCATTTTCCCTAGAGCAAATATTAAATGAAGATTTTTATGGTTTGTAACTGTATAGTTAAGTGTACAATAAGAAAAAACCGCGAACCAAGATAGTTGGTGTCACGGCTTTCGGTATGGTGTGAGGAGCTTAACTAACTCCATCATAGATCACCAAATCAAGAATGGGGATACTCGTATCAATTTTGGTAACAGAATTTTTTTAGTAACAGGTTATTTGAGGATTTAGCTATCAGCTATCAGTGATTCATTCTACTAAAGCACCACCACAACTAGAACCACATCCAGCAGTACAACCATAACAATAATCAGCAGTTTGTACTTCTTTGATGACATCTAAACTACCAAGTTCTAATAATTTACTAATTGTCAAAGTTTCACCATTGTGAGTTCTTGCTGGTAAATTCATCATTTGGTTAAAATCGCAATCATAAACATTACCCAAATAATCAACAGAAATTTCCTCACGACACATTAAATTATCAACGGTGTCAGGGTTAAAATGTGATTCTAAAAACTGCAAATATTGTTTATAAAGATGTTTACTTTCTAAATATAACTTAGTTCTTCCTACAGGTAAGTTAGTAATAGTCAGTAAGTTATTAAAGACAATATCAAAATGTTCTTGTAAGAAATTTTTATAAGCTAGTTGAAGATTTTTTTGATCTGGAGTTAAAGAAAAATTTTCATCCTTTGGTAACTGAGGATTATAAACCAAATCTAAAATTAAATTTGCATCTTGACCATAACCCAATTTATTTAACCATTGTAAAGCTTGAATAGACTGAACAAAAACACCATGACCCCGCATTTTATCCACATTATCAGCTAAATAACAGGGAAGAGAAGCAACAACACGCACTTGATTTTTAGCTAAAAAGTCAGGAATATCTGCAAAACCTTCCACAAAAAAGATTGTTAAATTTGATCTAACAATTACTTGTTTACCTGCTTTTCTCGCAGCTTCCACCAATGGTTTAAAACCATAATTTATCTCTGGTGCGCCCCCAGTCAAATCAACAATTTTAATTTCAGGAAATTTATGAATAAAATCAATTAAATCTTGACAAACTGCTGGGGAAAGTTCCTCAGTTCTTTTAGGACTTGCTTCCACATGACAATGAGAACAAGCAAGATTACAACGTTTACCGAGATTGACTTGTAAAACCTGAATTTTTTGCTTAACTAAAGCTGAATTAAGTTGTTTGTGAAAAGGAGTAACCGCTATTTTTACCATCATTAATACCTAAAAAACCTCATATTAAAACTTTCCGATGATTGCGTAGGGATGATTCATGAATTACCCCTACTTTTTCTTTCTCTGCGTTCTGTGTCTCTCTGTGGTTCGATACTCTGAAAAATCATCAAACACCAAACCACAAAACAGAGAATATAATTATAAAAAATTCCCTAACAGCAACCACCACCATCATAATACCAAGTAGAATCAGTAATCATGATTTCTTCTGGTTTCAAATCTCCCAATTTAGCAGCCGTTTTATCACAAACTGCGGCGGGAATACCCCTTTGTAAAATATGTCCTGCTCCATCATCAAAAAATGATTCTGAACCTGCATAAATCGCTGTTTTACCTGTGAAAATACAAGCACCGTCTTCAGGAATTTGCACCTTAAAAGAAACGGAATCAAGACTTTCCAAAAGTAGATTTTCTTCCAGGTTATAAGTTTGTTTATCTAATAATCTATAGGGACGACGGGCGCGAATTTCTAGTTGTCCAAATCCAGCATTTATAATTAATTGTGTATATTCTTCATAAGTGAGCGCACCGGATAAACACATTGCCCTTAATCTTTCATCTTGTCGTAGATGTTGGGGAATAGGACGGGTAGCAATGGGGTCACTCATTTGTAATCTACCACTGGGTTTTAAAACTCGATATGCTGCTTTTAAAGCGCAGGTTAAATCAGCAGGTTCAAAGATATTAAAAAGACAATTTTGGGCGACTATATCAACAGAGGCATCATTGACAGGTAAATTAAAAGCATCCCCGGCAATAATTTCCACAAAACTAGGATCAAACCAAGGATTTTCTTGGGCAGCAATTTCTAAATTTCTTGTCGCAGCTTCTCGCATTTCTGCTACTGGTTCAACTGCGATGACAGCACCAGGACGACGGGAAAAATAAGCAAATTGTAAAGCTTCTAAACCACCACCAACACCAACATATAATACTGTAGGTTGGTTTGCTAATTCGTTAGTATGAACGGTAGTTCCGCAGCCATAATTCATTTCCTGCATGACTAAAGGAATTTTTAATCCTGGTAGTTGCAGGGGTGTACTTTGGACACAACAAAGTCCTACTTCTGGTGTTTGAGCAACTTCGCTGTAAAATTGGGCTGCGGTTTCTAAATAGGTCATTGCTGTTTTTTGGGTTTAACTTTGTATATATTGATTCTGCATATTAATATATTGACATATATTCTGAGGAAATTTTAATGATTTTTACAGTGATTACGGTGATTACCGTAGAAAATTTATGGAACTATATTTAATCCGTCACGGTATCGCCGAAGAACATCAACTAGGGCTAAAAGATGAAGCGCGATCGCTCACCCAAGAAGGCAGACAAAAAACCGCAAAAGTAGCCCAAAGATTAGTAAAACTTGGGTTTAAATTTGATTTAATCCTCACTAGTTCCCTAGTCCGCGCCCAACAAACAGCAGAAATACTCATGGCAGCCGGATTAAGTTCTCAGTTAGAAACCTCAGATTATCTCAGCTTTGAAGGCGATCTTCAATGGTGGCTAAGAGACTGGTTAGAACCGAGAAAATATCCTCAAAATACCCAACTAGCACTGGTGGGACATGAACCCTGTTTAACTAATTGGGCTGAAATTCTCCTTTGGGGTGAAGCAAAAGAACAACTCGTCCTTAAAAAAGCAGGTATGATCGGAATAAAAGTACCAGATGATGGTTCTCCTGTGGGTCGTAGTCAAATGTTCTGGTTGACACCTCCCAAGTACCTACTATAACAGTTTTTCGAGCTTTCGCATAAAATAGTTGTTAAATCGGCAACTGTTATAGTGAAAAGAATCTCTGGTAAGTTAGCGTGTTCAGATATTTCACAAAGCAAGTGGTGTAGCCATGACGGTGTGCGAATATAAGCCTGGTTTAGAAGGCATTCCCGCAGCCCAGTCTAGCATTAGTCATGTAGACGGGCAAAAGGGAATACTAGAGTATCGGGGCATTCGGATCGAAGAATTAGCAGAAAAAAGTACCTTCCTAGAAACTGCTTATCTTTTAATCTGGGGAAAATTGCCCAGCAAAGAAGAATTGACAGCTTTTGAGAGTGAAGTTAACGCTCACAGACGGATAAAATATCGTATTCGGGACATGATGAAATGTTTTCCCGAAAGTGGTCATCCAATGGATGCTCTCCAAGCCTCTGCTGCTGCCTTGGGTTTATTTTATTCTCGTCGTGACTTACATAATCCTGTCTACATTCGTAATTCTGTAGTCCGGTTAGTAGCCACAATTCCCACAATGGTAGCAGCGTTCCAGTTGATGCGGAAAGGAAATGATCCTGTAAAACCAAGGGATGACTTAGATTATGCCGCCAACTTCTTGTATATGCTCAATGAAAAAGAACCTGACCCCCTAGCAGCGCGGATTTTTGATATCTGCTTAATTCTGCACGTTGAGCATACAATGAATGCTTCTACCTTTAGTGCGCGAGTCACAGCTTCCACCTTAACCGATCCCTATGCAGTTGTAGCTAGTGCAGTAGGGACATTAGGCGGACCATTGCACGGTGGAGCAAACGAAGAAGTAATACAGATGTTAGAAGAAATCGGATCTGTAGATAACGTTCGCCCCTATATCGAAGATCGTCTACAAAGAAAAGCCAAAATCATGGGATTTGGACACCGCGTGTATAAGGTAAAAGATCCTAGAGCCACAATATTACAACGTTTAGCGGTGCAATTGTTCGAGAAATTCGGCTACGACAAGTTTTATGAAATTGCCCAGGAAGTAGAAAGGGTAATGGCCGAAAAAGTTGGCAGTAAAGGAATTTATCCTAATGTTGACTTTTATTCTGGTTTAGTGTATAGGAAAATGGGAATTCCCACAGATTTGTTTACACCAGTATTTGCGATCGCCCGTGTTGCAGGTTGGTTAGCACACTGGAAAGAACAACTTGAAGAAAACCGGATTTTCCGACCCACTCAAGTCTATAACGGTCTTCACGAAGTTCCTTATACTCCCATTGAGCAGCGTTAACTACCTGGGAAGGTGACAGGTAAAAGTTGACAGGTGACAGGTGACAGTTATGAGGTATTTTCCTGGGAATAGGTGATAAATACCCAATTTTAGATTTGAGATTCTAGATTGATGCTCTCAAGTGGACAGATTGATAAGTGTCATCTGTCAGCTTGATGAGGTTGACAATCAAAAATCTCGAATTTACATGGATAATCTGGAATTGGCATTGTCATCACAACCTGCTGTACAGGAAAATCCGACAATTTGCATAGAATAGAAAACCGTTACCAATTTGGGGACGGTAACTTTGTCTTGTCAGAGTCTTGTCAGAAGAATAGGTGACAGGTGACAGGTGACAGGTGACAGTAAGAAGAAAGAAGAGAACAGGAAGAGGAGTAGGAAAGAGGTTTTTCCCAATCACCAATCCCCTAATCACCAATCTCAATCTCAACCATAAGCAGAAGTTGTCATCTGGGATCAAAAGGGTAAAACCATCAAAGGATATACTAAACTCAGGAATTAGCAACAAATCTACAATTCTACAATCACGCATCATCTCAATAGAGATTCTTCAACAGTAAATTTACAGATATTAAATTAAATAATATTTGTGAATTTACTATGAGTAGACGAATTGACGAATTACAGAGTAGCAAACATGAATGCAGGAATTGACCTTCAAGGAACTTTTATTGAATCCGTCAAGGATTTGGGCATACCAGCAGGGGCAGCCAAAGCCCTGTGGATGCCATTACCAATGATCCTGATGCTGATTGGGGCAACAGTAGGTGTACTGGTTGCAACCTGGCTAGAACGGAAAATTTCTGCGGCCGCACAGCAACGGATTGGTCCTGAATATCAAGGTCCATTTGGTTTGTTAGTGCCTGTAGCCGATGGTCTCAAGCTGATCTTTAAAGAAGATATCGTACCAGCCAAAGCAGATCCCTGGTTGTTTACCATTGGTCCAATAATAGTTGTAATTCCGGTATTTTTATCATTTTTGATTGTTCCCTTTGGGGAGAATATCGTGATTACTAACGTCGGTATGGGCGTATTTTTGTGGATTGCATTATCCAGTATTCAGCCCATAGGCTTATTAATGGCTGGTTACGCATCTAATAATAAATACTCCCTGTTAGGGGGTTTGCGGGCAGCAGCACAATCAATCAGTTATGAAATACCATTGGCGTTGAGTGTATTAGCGATCGCCATGATGTCTAACAGCCTCAGCACCATTGACATCGTAAACCAACAATCTAACTTCGGGATTTTGGGTTGGAACGTTTGGAGACAACCACTAGGTTTCATCATCTTCTGGATCGCCGCCCTAGCAGAATGCGAACGTCTACCCTTTGACTTACCCGAAGCGGAAGAAGAACTGGTAGCAGGATATCAAACCGAATACGCAGGGATGAAATTCGGTTTATTTTACTTAGGTTCATACATCAACCTGATCCTGTCTTCCCTACTCGTAGCAATTTTATATTTGGGCGGTTGGCATTTTCCCATTCCCGTCAGCTTGATAGGTGACTTTTTGGGAATGAGTGAAACCAACCCCATCTTACAAGTAATCACAGCTGCTTTAGGTATCACAATGACCGTACTTAAAGCGTATTTTCTCGTATTTCTGGCCATCCTGATTCGTTGGACAGTACCACGGGTACGGATTGACCAACTGCTAGATTTAGGATGGAAGTTCTTACTACCAGTTGGCTTGGTTAACCTGTTATTAACCGCAGCACTAAAACTAGCCTTTCCCGTCGCTTTCGGTGGTTAATAGGTGACAGGTGACAGGTGACAGGTGACAGTAAAGAGGGTGTAGGGCATAGGAAAGTGGAGAGATGGGGAGGTAAATAACCCAATCACCAATCACCAATCACCAATTACCAATCACCAATCACCAATCACCAATCACCTGACAAGATTAGAGAAGAGACACAAAAAATGCTAAAGTTCCTCAAACAAGTTGGTGATTACGCCAAAGAAGCAGTACAATCAGCGCGTTATATCGGACAAGGGTTATCCGTCACCTTTGACCACATGCAACGCCGCCCTGTTACCGTACAATACCCTTATGAAAAACTGATTCCTGGTGAACGGTTTCGGGGTAGGATTCACTATGAATTTGACAAGTGTATTGCTTGTGAAGTGTGTGTGCGTGTTTGTCCCATTAACCTCCCTGTAGTTGACTGGGAAATGGACAAAGCCACCAAGAAGAAAAAACTCAAACACTACAGTATAGATTTCGGAGTTTGTATTTTCTGTGGTAACTGCGTGGAATACTGTCCCACAAACTGTTTATCCATGACAGAAGAATACGAACTTTCTACTTACGATCGCCACGAATTGAACTACGATAGCGTAGCATTAGGACGCTTGCCCTACAAGGTGACAGACGATCCAATGGTGACACCACTGCGCGAACTGGTTTATCTACCTAAAGGCGTACTTGAACCCCACGGAGTCCCCGCAGATGCTCCCCGTGCTGGTTCTCGTCCAGAAGACTTAGTTGAAAGTGGTAATGGGTAATGGGTAATAGGTAATGGGTAATAAATCGTTTTTTCCAATTACCAATTACCAATTACCAATTACCGATCAGCATTTATCAAAACATCAAGAGGATCGAAAAAAGTGAATTTAGCCGAAGGAGTACAATCTGTTTCATTTGGCATATTAGGTGTAATGATGATTGGCGCAGCACTAGGAGTAGTGTTGTTTTCCAACATCGTTTATTCCGCCTTTTTGCTGGGTGGTGTATTCATCAGCATGGCCGGACTTTACCTATTGCTAAATGGTGATTTTGTCGCAGCAGCACAAATTCTGATTTATGTGGGTGCGATCAACGTCTTGATTTTGTTTGCCATTATGTTGGTAAACAAACGTCAGGATTTTTACCCTTTACCCAGTGCTGGTTTACGGAAAATCATTACCGGTGTAGTTAGTCTGGGACTATTTGCTCTATTAAGTACAATGGTACTGGCAACACCTTGGGCTAATACCTCTACATCCCCAGCAGCTAAAAATTCCATAGTTTTAATAGGTGAGCATTTCTTCACGGACTTTTTGCTCCCCTTTGAATTAGCTTCCGTATTGTTGCTAATGGCAATGGTAGGAGCAATTATTTTGGCACGTCGGGAATATTTACCAGATCAAGTTACCCCTTCCGAACTGCCACAAACCATCTTAACCTTGCCAGAACGCCCCAGAGAATTGGTATCTAGTGGCACTGAGGACTAGGGTACTGGTGACTGGTGACTGGTGACTGGTGACTGGGAATATGAATTTACCCAATGCCCAATTACCAATTACCAATTACCAATCACCAATTACCAATCACCAATTACCAATTACCAATTACCAATTACCAAACTATGCAACTTCAATACTTCTTACTACTTGCAGCAGCTTTATTTTGCATTGGCATCTATGGTTTAATTACCAGCCGTAACGCCGTCCGTGTACTCATGTCAATTGAGTTACTGTTAAATGCTGTTAATCTAAATTTAATGGCATTTTCCAATTTTCTCGACTCAACATTAATTAAAGGTCAGGTTTTCACTGTTTTTGTGATTACTGTGGCAGCTGCGGAAGCGGCGGTAGGGTTAGCGATTGTACTGGCTATTTATCGTAACCGTGATACCGTTGACATGGAGCAGTTTAATCTCCTCAAGTGGTAACAGTACGTGCAATTAAAGCAGGTAATCATAGCTTACAAAGCGCGAGACTCCCAAAGTAAACGCTGGGCTGAACTCTGCGCTAAACAATTAGAAGACCGCCAATGTCAAGTTTTGGTTGGACCTAGTGGACCCAAAGACAACCCCTATCCAGTGTTTTTGGCATCTGCCAGCCAACCAATTGATTTAGCTTTAGTCCTTGGTGGTGATGGTACGGTTTTAACCAGTGCTAGACATTTAGCCCCGGCTGGTATCCCCATTTTGGGGGTAAATGTGGGTGGCCATTTGGGGTTTTTAACTGAGTCAATGGATGAGTTTCAAGAACCGGAACGAGTTTGGGATCGGTTATTTGAAGATCGCTATGCTCTCCAACGCCGAATGATGTTACAAGCGGCTATTTATGAGGGTCATCGGACAAATTTAGAACCAGTTACAGAACATTACCTCGCCTTAAATGAGTTTTGTATTAAACCCGCTTCTGCTGATAGGATGATCACCTCGATTCTGGAAATGGAAATTGATGGTGAGGTGGTTGATCAATATGTGGGTGATGGGTTAATTATTTCTACTCCTACAGGTTCTACAGGTTACACGGTTTCGGCTAATGGTCCAATTATGCACGATGGGATGGAGGCTATTACCATTACTCCTATTTGTCCGATGAGTCTTTCTAGTCGTCCCCTAGTTTTACCTCCTGGTTCTGTGGTCAGTGTTTGGCCGTTTGGGGATTATGATTTAACTACAAAATTATGGATGGATGGGGTGTTGGCTACTTCCATTTGGCCTAATCATCGTGTTGATGTGCGGATGGCTGACTGTCGTGCTAAATTTATCGTTTTGCGGGCTAATAATTCCTATTATCAAACTCTGCGAGAAAAGTTACTTTGGGCTGGTACTAGGGTTCGCTACACTAATCATGGTCAGCACAATTAAAAATAAGTATTCAGCCATCAGCTATCAGCCGTCGGCTTTTGAGGCTAAAAGTCAATTCACCTGAAAAAACTCAATACCAAGATCCCAGGTTTCTTGTAGAAGTCCGGGATCTATTACTATTTAGGGCTTTTGTTATTGACAAAAAAAATAAATTGTGTAATTACAAAATTTGTATTCTATTGCCAGATTTTAGTGATCAAAATGTTCATAATTAGATATTAAATCCTCTTAGAATTTTTCACAAATTTAAGTATTAACCTGGATGTAAATGTATTACAATCCTATCACTTCATCTTTTTCATCTGTACAGTTTACTGATTTTCCGGTCTTGGAAAGTGAAAAGTATATCCTGCGACTGGCTAAAACTGATGCAGAGTTAGAATCTATTTTTCGCTTACGGTTTCAGGTTTTTAATCAAGAGTTGGATTTGGGTTTTTCTAGTTCTAATTTTTCTCAAATGGATCGGGATAAGTTTGATTATTTTTGTGATCATTTATTGCTGATTTGTAAAAGGACTGGTGCAACTATTGGTACTTATAGAATGCAAACTTATACAATGGCTGCAAAAAATTTAGGTTTTGATGCTGCTGATATATTTAATCTTGCTCAAATTCCTGATTTTATATTGCAGTCTTCTGTAGAAATTGGTCGTGCTTGCATAGCTCAAGACTATCGCAATAGTTACACACTTTTATTACTTTGGCAAGGTTTAGCTAATTATTTAATTTATACTGGTAATCAATATTTTTTCGGTTGTGCATCTTTGTTAACTCAATGTCATAAACAGGCTGTTTGTGCTTATAATTATTTTCTCTATAATCATTGTTTACATTCTCATATTTTAGTGAATCCTCATCCAGAATATTCCATAGAAATTAATTCTAATTGTCCAGATATCTATGATGTGGAAATTCCGAAAATTTTACAAGCTTATTTGAGTATTGGTGCAAAAATTTGTAGTCTTCCTGCTATTGATAGACAGTTTAAAACTATTGATTTTTTAATTATCTCTAATATTGGGGATTGGGGATTGGGTATGGCTGATTTAGCGTAAGCATTCAGCCATCAGCAGTTAGTCGTCAGCTATGTATCTGTAGGGGCAATTCATGAATTGCCCCTACAATATATAATTTGACAAAAATCTGATTATGGCAGTAAAATCTAAAATTGCCGGTTAATTGTTCATTGTTAATTGTCCATTATTTAATTTGGCTTACTCTCCAATAAGTTGCTTTGGTTCTAAACCTGTTAACTGTGTGACTTGTTCTATAGGCATTCCATTATTTAACAAATTAACTGCCACTTGTCTTAATTTATTTTCAGCTTGTTCAGCCCGTTGTTTTTCTTGTTCAGCCCGTTGTTTTTCTTGTTCAGCAAGTTCTAAAGAAGTAGGAAATAACTCACCGATTTTATTTGCCCAGCGTAACCAAGTGGCATTGACACCGCGATAATTACCCTGCCAACGTACTAAACTTAAACCTAAAACTGTACTTACTAACTGATTTTTTTCATTAAAAGCAATCGGTTCATACACACCGGTATTGATGTGAAAACCTGCAAAATCATCTGGGTTAAAAGGATCAAACCAAAAATATTCAGAAACACGCATTTGATTTTGATAAATCAGTTTTTTCTCATTTTTATCATTTTTAGCTGTGCTTTCTGAAAGTAATTCAATTACTACATCTGGTGATTTTCCTTCTTCCCAAACTACCCAAGAAAGACGCTCTTTTTTGGGAACTCCTAAGACGGTAAAGAAGTCTGGACCACGAAAATCCTGATTTTTTAATTGCGCTAAACTGTAGTAGACAAACATATTGCCCCCTACATATCCATCAGTCCTTTGATCTAGCCAAGGCTGAATGGTATCAATTAAAATATCCAATTGTAATTTATGTCTTTGTGTCTCCATCGGAATACCGTCATCATAAGGAAGTTCTGCCTGGGTGGGTGGCATTTCCATAGTGGTTTCAGTCGCAAGAGTTTCTAACATATAGCAATCTGATATGATGACTCAGATCATTCACGTTTCCTGCTGTTTGTTGTTTTTATCCAACAAAAACTGCTGATCAAAAATAGGAAGTTTATCTTTGCTGTTTGTGGAAACGTGAGGAACAATCTTTGTATTCATATTAGCATTCTCTTGAAAGAAAGTTTGTGTGTAAATAATGATGCACTTTGCTTTCATTTTTGGCTGGCTGATAAATGCTTAAATTTTCAGTTCTGCTAACCCCAAATAACGGATACCTTCAGGAGAAATATCAAACCGACAAGGGAGAACTTCTAAACCTTGTTTAATTGCTTCCCGTAACAATTTACCATATACAGGATCTGTGCTATCTCCTGGGGCAAATTGTGTACAATCTCCGCGATTGATAAAATACAACATTACTGCCCGACTTTGGGGTAAAACTTCCATTAATTCCCGCAAATGTTTTTGTCCTCTGGTGGTTTCTGTATCGGGAAACAGGGCTAAAGTTCCCTGCGACCAAGTTGTATTTTTTACTTCTAAATAAATGGGGCGTTGTCCTTCTTTTCCGGTCAGGTAAAAATCTATCCGGCTTTTTTTATCTTTTCCATAAACAACTTCACCTTTAACTTGTGTATATTCACTTAATTCTGGGAAAAGATGTTTCTCTAAAGCTTGTTTCACAACTCGATTAGGTAAAGCAGTATTGACACCGACCCAAGTTGGTGCTAAATCATCTACTTGAATCAATTCCAGTGTATAAGCTAATTTGCGGTTAGGATTATCACTTTTAGATAACTGTACAGGACTACCTACTTTGGAAACTCCTGTCATGGGTCCTGTATTGGGACAGTGTGCTGTTACAACCTCCCCGGAGTCCAGTTGAATATCAGCAAAAAAACGCTTGTAGCGTTTGAGTAAAATACCAGTGTATAATTTAGGGTACTGATACAGCCAGTTATTCATTCTGCTAGGTAAATTATAAATTTGAATTAATAGTAAATATACGATAAAAGAGGTTAGCAGGAGGAATGAGAGCTTTGAAAATATTGGGAAAATATTGGGAAAATATTTTTGTTCCCAGATGAGTAACTATATAATGGAACAGGGAATAGATAATGGAACAGGGAATAGGGAATAGGGAATAGGGAATAGGGAATAGGAAAGTGAGTAGCTAGAGTTCTTGTTAAATATTCCAACTTAATAAATTTTGTAGTCACATTTACAACAATTACTAAATAATTGCTTATAATAGATATTACATACCTCTCATGTAAAAAATGGGAGGAATTTAAAAATCCAGTTCGCATTCAGCTATTAGCGGTCAGCAGTCAGCTAAAACTACCTGGAAAATGGAGTTTTTGCTGGCTGAATAATTATAAAATGCAAGGAGAAAAATCCTATGCAACAAGTATCTTCTGTAACGGGGTTAGAATATGCTTTTCTGTTTACTCTGAGAAAGGTAAATTCTATTAATACTCAAGGTTTCCAGCCATTTTTTGAAAACTTACCTGTTGATCCTTATATTAAGGGCAAATATCGCTCTAGAAGGTTATCAAGAGTAATGGTTGCTGAGAATAAGTTAATTAAACTTTCTCATGGATATTTGTGCCAAAGTCGAGAGTATAATCCTTTATTGGGTGATGTCAAAAGAGAGTTCGCAGAATTAGAACATGGACTGATAGAACTGGAAATTTTTAAGAATTTGGTTTTAGCATTTATTGATTCTTGCAAACTCCATCCAGAAGCAGAAATTGGTATTCATCAAATCAGAACTACTTGTTCACCAGGTCATTTAGGAAATCCCGCACCTGAAGGTATTCATCAAGATGGAACTGATTTTATTGGCATTTTTTCTGTTTGTAGGAACAATATTCAAGGTGGAGAAACACATTTATATACTGCTAAAAAAGAGAAACCAGTTTTTCATAAAATACTCCAGCCCGGAGAACTGCTTTTAGTTAATGATCATGAGTTTTTCCACTTTACTAGCCCGATAAAGTCTGAAAATCCAGCACCGGGAACTAGGGATGTTTTCGTGTTGACTTCTCCTAGTTTAATTCAACCTTAAAAAACGTAATACTCAAATCCCCGATCTCTTAAATAAGTCGGGGATATATCCACTTTATATTTGATGACAAGTATATCGAAAAACCACATTTTCCGTAGGGGTTGAGCATTGCTAAACCCCTACAAAACGACAACAACAAAAATTTGTGATATAATAAAATTTGTGATATAATATTGTTTTAAATCAATTTAAATTGAGTTCATGGAAAAAACTAAATTATGACTTCTGAATTTTACAATCGCGGCTTAGAAAAAGCGAAACAAAAAAACTATGCTGGTGCTATTGAAGATTTTAACCAAGCTATACAGCTAGATCCTTACTTTAGTAAAGCTTACATAGAAAGGGGTTTAGCTTATTATAAATCAGGTGCGACTTTACAAGCAGTTTTTGATTATAATGAAGCTATTAAGCTGGATGGAGAAAATGCCAAAGCTTATTATTTTCGGGCGTTAGCAAAATTAACTTTAAAAAATCTTCCTGGTGCTTTAGAAGATGTAGAAAAAGCGATTCAGTTTAAATTTAATGATGCTGGTGCTTATGATTTACGGGGGATAGTGCAGCGCAAACAAGGAAATATTCTAGAGGCGATCGCTAATTTTAAAAAAGCAGCAGAATTATATTTAGCACAAAAAGATAAAGAAAATGCGTGTCTTTGTTTAGAGAAGATTAAACAACTACAACCCAAAGCTGAACCAAAACCAAATCAAGAAATCAATAAATCAGCAGCAATTATATCTACTCAAGATTATTTCACACAATTATTAGAAAAGGCAGAAAAGGGAGATACAAAATCGGCGATCGCTGATTTAAATTGGATATTAAAAGCTGATGCTCAAGATGCCCAAGCTTATTGCTGTCGTGGGGTGGTACTTTGTAAAATGGGTCAATATCGAGAGGCGATCGCAGATTTTAATCAGGCAATAAATTTAAATTTTCAAGATGCTATTGTTTATCGGAATCGGGGAAAAGCTCGTTCTCAAATAGGAGATTATCAAGGGGCTTTAGCTGATATCAATCAAGCCTTGAAAATACAACCCCAAGACAATTTAGTATATATTGCTAGAGGTAATGTCTATCAATCAATGGGCAATTATTTAGCAGCAATTCAAGATTATTCTCAAGCAATACAAATGAATCCTGAGCATCCGTTAGCTTACTATAATCGTGGTATTGCCTACACTTGTTTAGAAGAAATGCCCAATGCTGTGGAAGATTACCAAAAAGCAGCTAGTATCTATTGTGAACAAGAAGACTGGGAGAATTATCAACTAGTTTTAAATAGTCTGCAAAAAATTCAATCATCTATCCCAGCAACCAACAAAGCCACCTATAATTTATTACGTCAAAGACTATTACGCATGGTTGGAGGACATTGGGAAATAGCCGCAAGATTAATTGAGCAAAAGCAAGATTTTTATCCAGGTATGTCGGAGGAGTGGTATTTACAAACAGTAATTGATGATTTGGAAAGAGATAGACGATAACAATTGATAATGGACAATTGACAATTGACAATTACATCTTTTTCTCATTAAAAGGAAAGGTTTTAAACTTGGCATCAAACAATTATCAATTATCAATTATCAATTATCAATTATCAATTACCCAGTTCCTACATTATTGTGAAAAACGCCAAATCTTAATTTTATTATCCTCTCCACTGCTAACTAAAGTTTTGCCATCAGCACTAAAAACCAAAGATGTGACGGTGTTAGTATGTCCAGCAATAGAGGAAATTTCCTCACCTGTAGCCACATCCCATAGTTTAATATTAGGTTTAATATTAGGTTTAATAGTTGGATGACATTCTATACAATCTCGATTACCACTAACAAGAGTTTTACCATCTGGACTAAAAGCTAAAGATGTGACATTATAATCTTGTTTAGTTATAGTACGAATTTCCGTTTTTGTATTGAGATTCCACAGTTTAATTTTGCGATCGCGACTAGCACTAGCGAGAATTTTACCATCTGGACTAAAAGCTAAAGATGTCACAGTTTGGGAATTAGGAGTTAATGAATGAATTGATTTTTCTGGTGATTTTTCTGGTGATTTTTCTTGGGTGATATTCCACAGTTTAATACTTTTATCAAAACTACCACTTGCTAAAGTAAAACCATCAGGACTAATAGCCAGAGAACGTACCCAATAAGTATGATCTTTGAGAGTAATAATTAGCTTTCCTGTTGCTAAATTCCAAACTTTAATAGTTGTGTCATCACTAGCACTAACCAAAGTTTTCCCATCCTTACTAATAGCCAAAGCATGAACTGAATCAGTATGACTAATTAAGGTATGAATTAACTGACCTGTTGCTAAATTCCAAACTTTAATTGTTTTGTCATCACTACCACTGACCAAAATTTTACCATCAGGACTAATAGCCACGACATTGATTTTTTGTGTATGTCCTTGCAGTGAATAAATCTCTTGACCTGTGGTAATATTCCATAGTTTAATAATGCGATTACCAGCACTAGCAATAGTTTGAGCATCTGGAGTAATAGCTACAGAGGAAATTGATTCATTTGGTTCTGTGATAGTTTTCAATAAAGAAATTTTTTCTAAAGACTCCTGTGGTGGTTGTTGAACAATAGTATCACTCTTAGTTTGACTTTTCCTATTTTGCAGGGGACTCCAGCGAGAAAAAAGAGTTGTTTGTAGTTGGTGAAAGTGTCTATAACCAAATTCTCCCAACCCTAAAAATACTATTGTTCCTACTATTAAAATTGAATTTCTCAGCAAAATATATTTTTGAGGATAAACATTAGCTTTCTTTGCTGGTGCTGATAATAAAGAATTACTAGCTGGTGCTAGTAGATGTGTGTACTGTTTACTTAAATCTCTAATCACTTCATCAGCAGATTGATAGCGATTCCGAATATCTATTTGTAGTAACTTATCAATAATTATTGCTAACTCATAACTGAGAGGAGAATGCAAATAAGATTGCCAATTATTTAACCAACTATATCCATGTTCCATCCATAACTGAAAAGGAGAAATTCCCGTTAATAAATGAAAGCAGGTAGCACCCAAACTAAATAAATCACTAGCAGGGTACGCTTTACCATCTCTGATTTGTTCAATGGCAGAATAACCATGTGAACCTATAGAAGTTCCATGTTTTTTCTGCACTTTAGCTGTTAATTGTTTAGAAGAACCAAAATCAATGAGAGTTAATCTTCCGTCACTTTTGCGGCGGATAATATTTTCTGGTTTGATATCTCGGTGAATAACTCCACGACTGTGAATAAATTTGAGAATAGGCAACAAATCTAACAAAATAGATTGAATATCCCAATCTTTGTAGTTTTTCCGTAATTGCAACTCCTGTAATAAATTTTGTCCATCAATAAACTGTTGTACCAAATACAGACAGTTATCTTGTTCAAAATAAGCTAAGAGAGTGGGAATTTGTGGATGTTCTCCCAGTTCTCTCAGTCGTTTTGCTTCTTCACAAAACAACTCCATTGCTTTTTTTTGTGACCAAGTTCCTTGAAATTTTGGTGCTAACTGTTTAACGACACAACAATCATTTAATTTATCTGTATCTTCTGATAAATAGGTTCTGCCAAAACCTCCTTCATCGGAAAGCACCCGAATCACACGGAAACGATTTCTTAAAAGTGGTACTAAGGGAGTATTGCAAGTTTGACAAAACTCTTTTCCTTCTGGATTTTGAGGATTTTTGCAATCAGGATTTAAGCAGCATATCATGATCAAAGAAGAGTGACTGCATGATAAATAATGCTAAGTTATTTCCGCATTTTCCCTTGATTTCATGGCTTCTTGCTGACTGAAATGGTAGATCAACCTGGTGAGGGATTGAGGAATTACTTATTATATTCCAAGTTTTTAAAATGTCTTCTGTTTTCCTGAAGATGGGAAAACCACAAGAGCCATTATTTATATCTTTTGATCATACCGCAAGCTCAATCAAAAATCATGTCAAATTGCCATGACAATCTTTGATTTATATGTTATTGATTTCTGAAACCAATACTACTAAATGCAGTAATCACTCACCAATTACCCATTACCCATTACCTATTACCAATTTTAATGTGTTTGTAATGCTTTAAACCATTTATTTAGAACTGTATTGATAGTTTGTTTAATTTGATGCTTACGATTCCATTTTTGGAAAGCAGCTTCATAGTCTTCACCTTTGCTTTGAAAGGTGTTCCAAATATCAAGTACAATGGTGAGTCCAGAGAATAGTAAAATGTATAGTGACCAAGAAAGACCAGCACCACCAACCAAATCTACAAGTATGAAAAAACTATTAACAATTGCATAATTACCCAGACGCTTTTTAAATTTACCTTGGCGGTAAAGATCAAAAGCTTTGCGTTGTTGTACTTCGCTTTGTTGGACTATCCAATCACATTCCGCTTGTTTAACTGCTTCTGGTGAAATTTGTAACTCGGCAGCAATTTCGATAATTTGCTGATATGAAAATTCTTGATCACGATCATCGGTTTGACGAGCGATCGCTAATTGTAGAATTTGCTGCACCTGTTCTTGACTGTAGGAACGGGGGTTGTTAGATTCAAATACCGTCATAATTTTTGCTCTGATAAGAATTTTCATAATTTGCACTACTTCTACAGTAGCAAATCTAGATGGTAGATGGTAATTGGTGACTGGTGACTGGTGATAGGGTTATTAACTTCCCCTACCGCCCTATCACCTCATCTTCCCACCCAGCGACAACAGAAGTAGTCATTTGAGGGCAACTTTGGGGTTAAAAGCTGCAAAGATGTAGATTTACCCAGGAATTTAAGGTAATATTAAGAGGTAATATTAAATATTATTGCCAAGTTACCTGATACCATGTTTGATATATTGCCCTTTAGATTTGAGTTAGATAAAATTGCGATCGCTGGAGCTTGTTTATGGTCTTTAGCTTTATATTTAGCTTTAGCATCCACCAGAGAATGGGTAATAGATCAATTAAATCGCTGGTTTAATTTTGCCGAAAGATTCCTTTACACCAGTGAAACAGAATTTGAAAAAACCCGCAAAGCCAGAGAATCACAAAATGCTTTTTACGCTTCACTTTTTAGCATTGTACCTTTTTTCATCTTTGGTGCATTATCTAACTGGGGTTTAGAAATTAGTTTAGGTGAGAGTTGGGGAATTAGCACAGGTATACTGTCATGTATGGGTGCGGGTATTTATGAACTAGGGCGTAGAGATGGGGAAAATTCTGATTAGATGGGTGTAACTTGAGTAAAATTTGGGGACTATAAAACACATACTAGAGATGTTACATTGAAAAATGTGTTAAATTGATAGAAATATAATAGGCTATTCGGCAAAAAATAAATCAATCTCAAAGTTAAATCAGGTGGGAAAAACCCACCCTATAAAACATAACTCAAAACATAAATTAAGCAGTGCGAAAACGGGCTAATTCTTTTCCTGTTTTAGCATCATGGGCGTGAACAGTACACACCAAACATGAATCAAAAGAACGGGCAACATGGCCAACTTCTACAGGATCATTAGGATCAGCAATAGGTGTACCTATTAACGCTTCTTCCACAGGTCCACGTTTACCAGCACCGTCACGCGGCCCAATATTCCAAGTTCCGGGGGCGATAACTTGGTATTGTTTAATCTTACCTTGTTCAATTTCTACCCAATGACATAAAGCGCCCCTTGCTGCTTCTGTTGCACCCCAACCTTTACCGTCTTTTTCTTGGGGTTTAATATACCAGGGTTCGTTTAATTTGAACTCCTTCAAACAACGTTCCGCTTGACGATATAATTTGACTAATTCGTGAACTCTCGCTAGTTGTCTGAGGTGAACATTTGCACCGCCCATTTTTTTGAAGACATCTAAAATAAATGGGTCATAATGTTGCCATGACTCTCCATGTTTTCCACCTGCAACTAATTGACGTGCTAAAGGTCCAGCTTCTAATCTTCCTAAGTCTTGGTGTAATACTGCACTTGACCAAGAATATGCACCTTCAAAATCTTTTTGGTTTTTGATAGTTGGGGACGTTTTGCGATCGCTCGGATGCCAATCTTGAGTACCTTCATTATACCAAGAATGGGTTAAATTTTCCCGTGCAAAAGCCTGATCCATCAATCTATGAGTATCTTTACAACCATCGTAAACACCGCTTTTCATAATTACCGCAGCGTTACGTCCTTCAATGGTAGGTTTATTATATCTATCCTCATGGGGTAAATATCCCCAAGTGACAAATTTACCCACACCTACACCATATCTATCTAACCCGATATCTAGACCCATACGCCAGTATAAACCTAAGTCAGATTCTCGGTGTTTGATATCTTCATTTAACCATTTTTGGAAATCCTCATAAGATTGAATTTCCTCATATCTTTCTAAAGAACATCCTAACCAAACTGGTTCTAACCAATTGGTGCGGAAATATTCTAAAATCCCCCAAGCACGGGTAATATCAGTTAAGGTGGGGGCGCACATCACACCACCAGGAACCATATAACTGCTATGGGAACAGGTGATATGCTGAAAATGTTACTAAAGAACTTATTTTTTCAGGTAATTTTGCTCAGTCATAACATTTTATTTTCACTATTTCAGCTTTTATAAATAAGTGAATATTTAGGGAATAAGTCAGTAAAATCAGGGAAATTGCGTAGGCGCAGCCCGCCGCAGGCATCGCCAAAAGTTAATATCGGAAACCTATCCCCCATCTCTACATAAGGATGCAAATACAGACTCCGGGGACTGGTTCGCAGATATGTTTGCAGATTTTGTATAGATTTTGAACCGCAGAACACTACAGACGGTAGGTATAGGGAATGGCGAAAATAAAAGCAACAGAATTACAGTATCAAGCAGTTTTTGAACAGAAGTTAATTGAAGCTAATAGTAATTTAAAAAGAGAGAGAATTAAAGTTAGTATTAAACAAACTGGCAATTCTCTGCAATTACGAGCTACATTACCTTTAAAACCAGGTGATCAAAGTGTAGGTAAACAGAAAAAACAGTATGATTTATCTCTAGGAATACCCGCAAATTTAGAGGGTTTAAAAACAGCCATTGAGGAAAGTTACGAGTTGGGTAAATTAATTGCTCGTCATACTTTCCAGTGGAATGATAAGTATTTAGGAATTAAATCTAGAGAAAAGCAAGAAATCAAAACAATTGGGGAATTATTAGATACCTTTGAAGAGAAATATTATCAAACCCGTCAAAAAACTATCACCAGTGAAAATACTTTTGCTAACTATATATCTGTGATTAAAAGAAATTTTGATTTAACAACTTTAGCTACTAAAAAAAAATTTGAGGAAGTGATTAATTCAGTTAATGGTAATAAAAAAAATGAATTAATTGCGGTAAGTTCAGTTTTGATTAAAACTTTTAATTTAGGATTTCAACTGGATGTTAAACGAGATCATGTCACTCCTGCTTATCGAGAAATACCAGATGATGAAAAAATTATATCTGGTTTTTATCTGTTTGAAAAATTCGCCCTCAACCGCAAAAATACAAATATTACTGATGAAATAGACACTTGGGAAATGTGGCGATGGGTATATGGAATGTTGGCAACTTATGGGTTAAGACCAAGGGAATTATTTGTAGAACCGGATATTAATTGGTGGATGTCTCCCCAAAATCTAGATCATACTTGGAAGGTGAATAAAAATACCAAAACTGGATATAGAGAAGTTATTCCTTTTGTGACTGAATGGGTAGAATTATTTGATTTAAAAAATACCAAACCATTAAATATTTTAGCAAAAAAACTTGAAAAAATTGCTTCTGTACAAAATATTAATTGGATGCGAAGAGATATATCCAGATGGTTTAGAAAAGTGGGAATTGAATTTCAACCTTATGATTTACGCCATGCTTGTGCAATTAGAGCGCATCTTCAGGGAATACCAATTAAAGCAGCAGCAGATAATTTAGGTCATACTGTTGATGAACATACAAAGACTTATCAAAGATGGTTTGGGATTGAAAACCGGAAAAAAGCCTTTGGTGAGGTAATTAGTCAAAGGTCGTTAATTGAGTTGCAGAAGAATGAGATTTTGGCGTTAAGGATGGAGAATGAAAGGTTAAGGTTGGAGGTGGAAAGGTGGAAATTGTTGGGGAATACAAGAATAAAAATGTAGAGGAGTGCAAACAACTTTATCACCACGATTAAGAATTTGGGTATAAATCATGGTGGTTGTGTAGCTTAACTTTGAATTCTCCCTATTTTATTTGTCAGGCAATGCTGTATAATATGGATCAATCAGAGAACAGAGTCATTGGTTCACGGAAGGGGAAAGATGAACTATGCAAAAGGAAAACAAGAAAATATCCTTACTCGATATTGAATTTTGGGTGGATTACTCTATATCTAGATTTATTTTGACTGTTCCCGCACTAACTCTCTGCTTGGTCGTTGCGATTTTATCCATCGGTATCAATGATATTGTTGGTGTAGTGTTTAATCGCTTTCCCGTGTCTACCGCGTCATCGGTACAATCTTTTTTTGCTTTCCTACGATCTAATATACCAATCATTAGAGTCGCTTTAGTTATCCCCTTACTACTGTTCGTAAATCCCAAATTTCGAGAGTTAACACCCACTGAAATTACTATTGCCAGTCTCGTTGCGATCGGAGGCGGGTATTTCCTCGATCTATTGCCAGTCGAGACAGCTAATGGATTAATTCCCTCAGCATTCCTGCTTTTATGGTGCGTAGCTTGGGGGATTATCCAGTACGATTATCAGCAAAAATATAATAAAGAATTAGAAATTCGAGAATATTGGACTAAAAAGCGTATTCAAGAATTGAACAAACAATATGAAGACTTGCAAGCAGCAGAAGATTCAATAGCTAATGATTTAGCGTCTTTACAACACAAATATAATCTAGCAATTATTAAGGAAAAAGAGTTAAGTATTTTATTCATTCCTTCATTTGGCCAACTTATTTCAAGAATAAGGAATAGGAATATTAGTAATGAATTATTATATGTGCCTTCTTTTTTTCCGGCAGAAATAGAAACACAATTAGAAATGGTAGGAAAAATATACGAAGAATCACCAACGGAAATTGAAGAAGAATTACTAAATGAATACAGAAATAGTAGAACAAGTTCATCATATAGATATAGTGAGTATAGAACAAGTTCATTATTCTCCTTGGAAGAAAAAGAATTTAAAGAAGAAATTAAAAGACAATTAGAAAGAATAAAAAAAATCAACAGTAGCTCACAAAGTGAAATTGAAAAAATCTTACGAGAACAATATGAAAACTTGAGTTTTTCTCATATTCTTGATTTTTTAAATGAAGAATCTTCAAAGCTTGATATTAATTCTCCTTATATCAAAGTTTTGCATTTCAAGAAAAAGTTACCAGAAAAATTGCGAATAAAGCTAAGGGATAAAACTCAAATTCAATCATTTCCTGTCGATAAATTGATGGAATTATGGTTTAAAAAGATGAAAAATCAAGAAGATATAGCTTTAAAATATAAACTGAGAATATTTTTGAATTCATCCACCTTTAAGATACCGTTCGACATTAGAAAAATCACCCTGAAATCCTCTAGGGACACACTGCGATTTTTGTTTGTTATTTCACTTCAAGCCTCAATCTTTTATGTTGTGAATTTCTGGATTTCAAGCCGAATCAAAGATTATTATCATTATTTTTTGGTTGGAAGTTTGGTAGTTTATCTTGGCGTGATGGTATTTCATATAATCCATAGATGTTTGGTAGAAACTCCTGTCTTATCGGTCATTGAGAGGATGAGCGATTTTGCTTTCAATGGGCTTAAATGGCTTGATACTCCTTTTGAATATGCCATGTTTGTAAACAATTTGATCGCCGAAAAAGTTATACTTTTTACTGAGAGAAAATATACTGTATCGCTTCGCTCTCGCAACCCACTTGTTTTGATCTCCCTCGCGGTTGCCGATATTTCAATTACAACGATTCTGCTAACTATTCGTATCCTTATTTCAAGCCTGCGGATTGTGCTTAACTTTTTATGCTTTCTATTTTGTCAAGGGAGGATAATACTGACTACTATTGTGATAAGTCTAATTTCGATTATCGTCTTTATTTTTTATAGTATTATGCCATTTTGTGGATTGGTCTGGAATGTTTTCGTCGAGATCAGTATCTCTCTAGAGTCGAATCTAAGACGGCGTTACTTACAATGGGTTTTGTTAATCATTTGGGGTTTGAGTATTAACACGCTGGCCGGACTCACAGCGATTAGAATCTCTGGAACTTATCCCTGGATATCTTCGATCACTTTCGTCACACTTATTGTTTCTTATCTTGTCTTTATGTTTTACGGTACTTTAGCGAACCACCGGACGATTGAGGAGGAATGGAAGGATATCGACGAGCCATTAAGTAAAAGACTAGCATGGTCTGTCCTCTGTTTTGTATTCATCTCTTGGGTATTGATCGGGATTGATCGAATTTTCCAAATCAACTATTTTAATCCGCAACCGGATCTGGTTGTCGGAACGATCATCCTGTTAGCTCTGACAATAATTGTATTTATCGCTGCTCTTGTTTCAGGATCAAAGTGAAGATGTAAGAATTGCGGTGCAGACAATACCTTACTCGAAAAACCCTGCGTTACTATTAGAACTAGAGGCGATCATTTTGAGAGCGACTGAGCCACCATATAATGTTAAAATCCATATCGAGTCCTAACCCATGCAAGTGAAACCTTCAGAGCAAATTTCATCCGATGATGCGGAAATTATTTTAAAACACTTACCAGACTGGATTCAGGATGCCTTGATTTCTCGTGCTAATGAAATTGATTATCCCGTTGAAGCAATAATTGAGATGGCGTTCACGTAGTGTCTCTGAAAGAGAATCGCCAGCTTTCTAGACACAGAGGCATTAAGTTTTGCCGACTGTAAGCCAGGGCGAGGTCAATAAATCTAATAAACATCTTTGCAAAGAGAAATCGCTCCACTTCCTTTTCCTGTGCTTCCTTAACTATTATTAAATGGGATGTTTACGGATAGGGAAGCGATTGCTAATCACGTCGGATAATTTTAATCGTGCATTGCGATCGCTCAAAACAAACATCAAATTCTCGAAAAAAGTTCGTTTGCCCAAGGATTAAGGGTACATGAGAGGCTTCTACCCAGGCAAATGCTAGACGAACGGGTTCAAGATTCCCAATTTGAACTTGCACAAATAACCCCCGTGCTTCAACTTTTGCAAGATTTCCAGCCAATGGCAAACGGACAGTTTGATTATCCCAAATTGCACCTAATTTTAACCCAATGTCATAAGGTAAAACATTGACAGTAGACCCAGTATCCAGCAGTGCATTTGCAGAAACAGAAGAGTTTGCATAACTCAGAATGATCGGAATTGTGGGTAATGCTTCATCATCATTAAAGGGAAATTCCACTGTACTAGCCATCAGTAGATGCCTCTTGGTGATCCTGAATCATCTGCATCAGGATATTTGCAGCTTCCGTTGAGTCATAGGGCGACCAAATTGGATACTCTGAGGCAGAAAAGATCACTTGTAATTCAGCATTTGGGATTTGTTTTGCTAGGAGTTTCAAGAGTGATAATTTATCTGACTGACTCAGATTATTGACTAGAGGAATTAACTCAGCGAGTGACATATTTTAAATTTTTAGATATACAATAATACATTGATTATAAGCGATCTGTGAGGTAAAAATTAGAATTACTCCTCTCTACAAAGCTATAATGTGATTGAAGTCAAAAAACTATAACCTGAAATGTCAACCATTGAACAAATTGAAGCAGCTATTCTGACGCTTCCACCAGAGCAGTTTCAGCGACTCCGGCAATGGATCTTAGACATAGACTACCAGCGTTGGGATGAGCAGCTAGAACAAGACATCGCAGACGGCAAACTGGAGGCTTTAGCAGAAGAAGCGATCGCTCAATTTCCTTTTTTGTGATTCCTTAACTGTGATTAACTGCGATCTCATGAGTAAGCGATCGCCAATTCTGTGGGGTGCGTTAATGAAATGTAATGCACCTGATAAATTCACCATTAAACATCTTTAATAAGTGCGCTCAGTCAAATAGCTACCATCTCAATAGCGTTTCAATGCTATAATTGGTAATAATATAGAAAAGTTCTTGAAATGTAAAATCTTATATGACTACTCTCCTAGAAGTTGAATCAGCAATCAAGCAATTGCCAGAGAGTGAAGTTCGTGATCTGGCAAAGTGGCTTCAAGAATATATTGATGAGATGTGGGATCGGCAAATTGAGGCAGATTTAGCATCAGGGAAATTAGATCGCCTTATTGCTCAGGCAGAAAAAGATATTGCAGCCAACAACGTGAGGGATCTTGATGAAATCCTTTGCAACGAGTGAGTTTTGGAAAACTTATGCTAATTTGTCACCTGAGATGCAAGAGCAAGCGCGGAAGGCTTATCAGCTTTGGCAGGAAAACTCACTTCATCCCTCTTTGCACTTCAAAAAAGTCAGTAAAAATCTTTGGTCTGCCCGTGTCACTGGTGGATATAGAGCCTTAGCCTTAAAAAAGGGTGACGATTATTATTGGATTTGGATCGGTAATCACGATGAATATGAAAGTCTTTTAAATTAGCCCGTTGTGGTAAGCCAGTTTGCCAATTCTATAGGGTGCGTTAATGAAATGTACAGCACCTTAATTTCTTAATATATTCCACCTAATTACCTTCTGGTTGCACGGAAGAAAGTGTTAAAATTAGACATCTCCAGAAAAGAAATTATGGAACTTATTTATGGGGGCAGGGCGAAGCTTATGGGATATCTATATCTCTGATTTTTCCGTTAAATTATCGCCCATAAGCTTCGCCCCTACAATTTATGACAAATTAATACATTCTGTTGTGGAGATGTCTATTGAACCCAATGATGTTTTGTGCCTGAAACCATGCGTGCGATTGAAACCACAGGTATCTTAAATAAACAAGGACAAATTCAGCTAGATCATCCCCTTCCCCAAGACAAAGCCAGTCGGGTGCGTATTATCCTGCTAATGCCAGAGGAGGATGATCTCAACGAACAAACCTGGTTAGATGCAGTCTCAACCAACCCTAGCTTTACTTTCCTCAACGATCCAGAAGAGGACATTTACACCCTCGAAGATGGGCAACCTGTAAACTATAAAAGGTAAGGTTGTTCTAATTCAAGAGAAACTTGATAGACTAATTTTTGTCTCGGATGAAAATTGTTCAATACTAAGTCAATTTCATAGATGGTAGTGCGATCGCTCTACTTCTTTTTTGTACTTCCTTAACTAGGGTTTGCTGAATAAACCTAAAACCTTGATATATCAAAGGTTAGAGGCTGATAAACACAGAAATTAGTGCAAGGGTTTTGAAGGGTATACCGGAAAAAGTGTGCATTTTTTGGGATTTCAAGAGATGGCAAAGAAATTTTCAAATCTTCTCCTGACTCCTGACTCCTGACTCCTGACTCCTATGCCCTCACGGAAAGACTTTCTCAGCAACCCCTAACTATTACTAAGTGCGATACCTACGGCGAGGGAAGCGATCGCTAGTTGTGGTTTAAGTGCGATTATGAGAGAGCAAGTAAGGATGAATTTTCATCTTCATAAAATAATTTGATTGTACTGAACTCCCGACGCAGTAAATTTTCAACTTGTCAGGTAGAACAGTTTCCCAGTCTAAGCCAGATGACTTTTGGAGGATTCCCAAACACTAAACTCAAATCGTGCATATCAGCATCTTTCGAGACGAACATCAAATCATTATCTTTTGCATAATTCCAAACTATCGGGTCTATTGTTGCTTTCATGCCTACATCCCGAACATGAAGCGAGCCTGGAAAAATATCGCTCAAACGGGTGGATAATTTGGGGGATAAGTTTTCATCAAATAGTAATTTCATGCTGATAAAGTCGAAATCATCAGCCGACGTTCACGATCAGCCGCATAAGCAATACAAGCCTTTAAATCTTCTCGCGTTAGATCGGGAAAATCATCAAGAATTTCCGCTTCCGTCATCTCAGAAGCTAGGTATTCAAGCACCTCATAAACTGTAATTCGCAAGCCACGTACACAAGGCTTACCACCGCGTTTATTGGGTTCGATTGTGATATAATCTCTGTAATTCATGATGTGGCGAGTGAATTTCTGCTAACTTATCTAATCTTACTATGTATTTCTGCTAAAAACCCAATAATTTCACTGTTAAACATCTTTGAGAAAAGCGATATCGCTCTACTTCCTTTTTTTGTACTTCCTTAACTATTATTAAATGCGATGTTTACGGATAGGGAAGCGATCGCTATGTAGGGTGCGTTAATGAAATGTAATACACCTTATCTGAATCTGATTGGTTTTGTAAAAAAAATTCTCGCTAAACTATAATCAGAGAAACAGCAAAATCAGATTATGAACTTAGATACAATTCAACAAGATATTGCCTCTCTTCCTCCCGATGCACAACAAATCATAGTCGAACTTGTAGAAGTCCTAAAAAAACCCTATCTTCTGAATCAACACAAATCTTCAGAAAATTCCTTGCAAGACTGGTCAGACTTTATCGGTTGTATAGAAGCTGAAACTGACCTCTCTAAAAACTATAAAAACTACTTAGATCGTGAACTTAATCAAAAATATGATCATAGTTGATACAGGCTTTTGGTTAGCTCTTGCTAATAAACAAGATGTAGTTTATATAGCCGCCAAAAAACGATTTCAAGATTTAGCTAATCAGCAATTTATTACAACCTGGTGTGTCGTTACAGAAACTTGCTATTTGTTACAAAAAAGAGTAGGAGTAGATGCTCCAAAAATATTTATTAATATTTATTAATATTTATTAATATTTATTAATATTTATTAATAAAATTTCCACAGGAATCTCAAACTTTAAACCTGGACATACACTTTATCACCTTTAACTTGCACTTGATAACTTTGTAGAGAAATATCCGGTACTGTTAAACATTTGCCTGTATTTAAATCGTATTCAAATTGATGGGATGCACAGGTGATAATACCATTTTTAACTTTACCTTTATCCAAGGGAAAACCTAAATGAGAACAGGCATTACCATAACAGTGTACCTTATTATCTTGTTTGTATAAAATCAAGTTATGATTTTCAATTCTAACTCCTAATATTTGATTTTCAGGAAGTTCATTAACATTCGTAACTCTTACCCAATAGGAATTTGTGGGAATAGTAGCAATTGTAGAATTAAGAGTATTATTAACAGCTACAATTTTGGTAATTTCTGGACAATGGTTTTTAATAGTTTGTTCTACTAACTGAGTTAAAGTCAAAGTAGAACTGGCACAATTACTACAACTACCAATTAACTTAACTTCAACTGTATCCGGTGGTTTAATAGCAACTAATTCCACATCCCCATTATGGCTTTGTAAACTAGGGCGAATTTCCGCTAATGCTGTTTTTATCCGTTCTGATAATGGCAGTTTTACCAAATTGTGATACAATAAAACCGCATAAACAATATCATCATTTACCGCATTGCTTAAAGCGGCTAAATTATCCTTTTTCAAACTTTTAATCAAGTTCGTTAAAGCTGCTTTATGTAAAGCTTCAACCGCACTTTTTAAAGCAACTGCCACACATCTTTGACTTTCATCCCAGTCAGAAATAATTGCTTCAAATCTTTGAATATCTGCTATTAATTCATTTAAATTATCCATAAAAATCTGCGTTTATCTGCGTTTATCTGCGTTCAATCATAAAACAATCCCCCAGATAAATCTGTAGGGATTGATAAGTTTTATAATTGTAACTGCATCATTTCATGCGAAAATCTTTCAGTAGAAAAGGCATCATGACACCTGTAACTAAACTAGTTACAGTAATAGGAATACAAAGGGGAATTGATAGCTGTGCTAATAAAATTAATAATAGTGTACCAATACCACTAGCGATTATTGTTTGACGCAGAAAATATAGTGGATCACGAAATAATTTACCCTTGAGAAATAATCTCAAAGAAAACCAGCCTAATTCTAACATATATCCTCCTATTAGTTACCTATTAGTTACGTATTAGTTACCTATTAGTTGCCTAACAAATTTAAAATTAATAACCCTAAAATGAGGGTGGGAATTACGCCAGCAGGGGCAAATAAACTACCAATGGTGGCTGAAAATTTGTAGCCTAAATCTTTACCGGCTAATATCATACCTCCAATTGCACCACCTACCATTGATAAAATTACGGCAATGGCTAACCAAGCTAATGCAGTGGTAAAATTGAGGTTGGTATTTAAACTATAAAGAAAATCTCTAAATTCTGGGTTGTTGATAAAATCAAACATTGTTTTTTCTCCTATTTGTTGACAAGTTAATAGTCATTTTTCAGGATTCATCAGATTCATCAGTTTGTTTGATTTGATATTGAAGCCTGATTAATGAAACCTGATTAATGAAACCTGATGAAAATACTTGCTTTTCTCCATTTTTGATGCAAGTAAATATTCTGAATCCTGACTCCTTTACGGGCGTTCGCGAAGCGTGCTGGCAGCATCAGCATTCGGGCAATCAAGTATCAATTTTTGTCCAAGGGTATTTTCCGAATGCTTTGCCCCTACTGACTCCTGATATTTAATTTAAGGAAACTGCTAGTATTTCTGCTTCCAAATCTTGGATTGCTTGGGCTACTATTTCCGCTTTCTCAATTTCTTGATGTGCTGTAAATATTTGCCAAGCTTCTTGATAGTAGAATTTGGCTTGTAGCAGGTTTTTAGGATTCCCTAATTCTGGTTTTTCGGGGTTGTCTGGCAAGTTAAAAAGAACGTTAGCTTTGTTAGAAATTGTGTTAGCATATTCCAAGGGTGTATCTCTAGAATTACGCACTTTTAAAGCTTCATCGTAAGCTGCAACAGCCCGCAAATTATTGTCAATGGGATGGGAACTAATTAAATATTGCAAAGCATTACCTAAATTATTTTGCAACATGGCATATTCCCTGGGATGATCAATTATGTTAATATGCTCAAGTGCTACTTCAAAAGATTGTACTGCTAACCCTTGACGTAAATATTCCCGTTCAGATGCCATGGGCATTGAAAGATAGGCGATCGCAATATTATTATATAAAATCGCATATTCTTGGGGGTATTCTTGCCAAGTAAACACCCGCAAAGCCTCATGATAAGCTTGGATACTATCAGTTATCCGCGCTAAATTATAGGGAACTAAAGACTGTAAAACTAAACCCAAATTCATCTGCGCTTCTGCTACTTCTTCTGGTGTAGCAAACTGCTGTAAAATAGGTAAAGCTTCTTCGTAACTATCCTTAGCTTGTACTAATAATTGGGGATTAGAATCGGGTATTATTTGTAAAGTACCCGCCATTCCCACTTTTGCCCGTGCTTTCAGTAAAGGATAATCTTCACCACACATTTGATAAGCACGATAAAACAATCCTAACCCACTGCGTAAATCTTGGGAATTTTTCGGTTTTTTGAGAAAACCCTGCGCCATTTCTATCAGCATTTGGATTTTTTCCTCTGCTGTTGCTGACTCATCAGAAATGGCCGCCATAGCCGCTTTTACGGCAGAATCTGTAATACTAGAAGTCATAAATTGGCCATAGTAATTGAGTCATCAACTAAGCCGACTTACGCAGTTATTTAGTTTTTACAGATTCCCCTTTTAATAGCTATTAGCTATTAGCTATCATTTATCAACTATCAGCAGTCAACTTTGTAAAAGTTCTTCTGACTCCTGACTCCTGATTCCTGGAAGGGTTTACCAGTGCTAAACCCCTACTAAATCATGAAAATAAAGTGTTTGTACCTATCCTTTGTTAAGATTCAAGGAAAGGGTAATAACATTAATATTTTTCACTATAAAAGATTCATTTAAGAGAAATCTAGCGTAAAATTACTAATGTTAATTTTTGTAGAGATAAATTGATCACTTGAGAATAGATTTCTGTATCATCAATCAATCAAAATCCAGTAAATCAACAAATCCTGTCAATTCTGATTCAGACAGAAATCCTATGTTAAAATAACAATAATAATCAATCAGCGAGACTCTACAAAAATCCTCAGTAGTAGAAATTCAAAAATTGATAATGTTGCTAAAATTCCTGCGTATCTCCCCATCAACACTGACGGAATAATCCCGTGAAATAATCCCGTGTATCTCTCCACATCTACAATAGAAAAATCATAGCCAATGACAAATGTACTCTGGCTGCAAGGTGGTGCTTGTTCAGGTAACACCATGTCATTTCTCAATGCCGAAGAACCTACAGCTTGTGATTTAATAGCAGACTTTGGCATTAAAATTCTTTGGCATCCTTCCCTGGGTTTAGAACTCGGTGCAAACTTACAAACCCTGCTTTGGGAATGTGTCTTAGGTAAAACTCCCCTAGATATTTTGGTATTTGAAGGCAGCGTAGTTAACGCCCCCAATGGTACAGGAGAATGGAATCGTTTTGCAGATCGTCCGATGAAAGAATGGTTAAACGAATTAGCCCAAGCTGCTAACTTTGTTGTAGCCATTGGCGACTGTGCCACTTGGGGCGGTATTCCTGCAATGTCACCCAACCCCAGCGAATCTGAGGGTTTACAATTTCTGAAACGGGACAAAGGTGGTTTTTTAGGTAAAGATTTTGTCAGCAAAGCCGGTTTACCTGTAATAAATATACCCGGATGTCCCGCCCATCCTGACTGGATAACCCAGATATTAGTCGCCATAGCTACCGGACGCATCAGCGATATTACCTTAGACGACCTACACCGTCCCCAAACCTTCTTTAACACCTTTACCCAAACTGGTTGTACTCGTAACATTCACTTTGCTTACAAAGCCACAACCGCAGAATTTGGACAACGTAAAGGCTGTCTCTTTTATGACTTAGGGTGTCGTGGTCCCATGACCCGTTCTTCCTGTAACCGCATTCTTTGGAATCGCGTATCATCAAAAACCCGCGCCGGAATGCCTTGTATTGGTTGCACAGAACCAGAATTTCCCTTCCATGATCTCAAACCAGGAACAGTATTTAAAACTCAAACAATTATGGGTGTTCCCAAAGAAATACCCCCCGGAGTCAACCAAAAAGATTACGCAGTTCTCACAGTTGTTGCTAAAGATGCAGCACCAAAATGGGCTGATGAAGACTTTTTCTTGGTTTAGGGATTAGGGACTGGGTAAGAGTTTTTCCCCATCACCAATCACCAATCACCAATCACCAATCACCAATCACCAATCACCAATCATCAATCATCAAAATTATGCCAATTCAAACATTAGATATTGCTCCCGTTGGTAGAGTCGAAGGTGATTTAGATGTCCGTGTAGAAATCGAAGACGGATATGTTACAAATGCCTGGACTCATGCAGAACTTTTTCGCGGTTTTGAAATAATTTTACGCGGAAAAGACCCCCAAGCCGGTTTAATTGTCACCCCTAGAATTTGCGGAATTTGTGGCGGTTCTCATTTAAGTTCAGCTTCTTGGGCATTAGATACCGCTTGGGGAACAGAAGTTCCTAGAAATGCAATTTTGGCGAGAAATTTAGGTCAAATTGTGGAAACAATCCAAAGTATTCCTCGCTATTTTTATGGATTGTTTGCCATTGATTTAACCAATAAAAATTATCGCCGCAGTCATTTTTATGATGAAGCTTGTCGTCGCTTTGCCGCTTTTACAGGTAAATCTTATGAGATTGGGGTAACAATTTCTGCTAAACCTGTAGAAATCTACGCCTTATTAGGTGGACAATGGCCGCACAGCAGTTATATGGAGATAAATTAGGAAATTGCTGATATAGCAAGCATTTTTCAGGATAGGTCTGATTATTCCCTATTTTTTCCTTAATTTAACCGATAAACCCACCCCATATATACAATAAGTTCATTTATTTTTACCTACTAGAAGTCATTTGGGGTTCTCAGACGTTACCTAATTTTTCCCTAACCTTATTAGGGGCGAAGCATTCGGGTGATAAACTATCGCTGAAACCAGTTCATATTCTGTCCGAATGCTTCACCCTGACGATTAATGAATTGGTGTTCTAGATTAGCGAGCATAACTATGGTAATGGGATAAACCCAAAACGGGTTTTTACACTCAAA
Organism: Sphaerospermopsis sp. FACHB-1194; assembly: GCF_014696235.1. Taxonomy (NCBI): domain Bacteria; kingdom Bacillati; phylum Cyanobacteriota; class Cyanophyceae; order Nostocales; family Aphanizomenonaceae; genus Sphaerospermopsis; species Sphaerospermopsis sp. FACHB-1194. The sequence continues at coordinate 104,587 of NZ_JACJPU010000009.1, forward strand.
CAACAACAGCAGACTAAATTGCCATTAAAACTACATCTTAGTATCATCAAATATTCTTAAATAAATAAACCCCAAAACTTCTCCTTCTCTTTGCGCCTCTGCGTGAAATAATAATGAACCCAATACCCCGCACTTCCCAAGCTGCAAAAATCATCTTAGGAAACCCTAACAAACCCGAACAAATAACCATACCCCTTGCACCCACACCCTCAACAATGTTCGGACCCCGTGCAGCTTGTTTACTATCACCAAGTGGACCATTATGGGTGTCGGATACAGGACATCATCGGGTATTAGGATGGCGAAATTTACCGATGGAAGATAACCAACCGGCAGATTTAATTATCGGACAACCGGACTTTTTTAGTGAAGGACAAAACGCCAAAGGTACACCAGGAAAAAATACATTTAGTGTTCCTACAGGTATTTGTAAATATGGTAATGGTTTAGCTGTTGCTGATGCTTGGAATCATCGGATTTTAATTTGGTATAATCTCCCAGAGGAAAATAATCAACCCGCAGATTTAGTATTAGGACAAAGTAATTTTATTGATAATGAACCTAACAGGGGCAGTCAACAACCAGCAGCTAATACTTTACATTGGCCTTATGGGATTTTATGTGATAAAAATCAATTATTTGTTGCTGATACTGGAAATAGAAGATTATTAATTTGGCATAGTTTACCTACAGAAAATGGACAACCTGCGGATATAGTTTTGGGACAACCAAACATGATTTCTCGTAATGAAAACGGGGGCGGTTCTCCCACTGCTGCTAGTATGCGTTGGTGTCATGATATCACGATTTGGAATGGTAATTTGGTGGTGACAGATGCGGGTAATAATCGGGTGATGATTTGGGAAGGAATACCCACAGAAAATAATAGTTCTTGTGCGGTGGTTTTGGGTCAGAAAAATTTTAATTTTGTGGAATTAAATCAAGGTGTTTATTTTCCTAGTCGTAGTAGTTTAAGTATGCCTTATGGTATAGATATTTGGGAAGATTGGTTAATAGTTGCTGATACTGCTAATTCTCGTTTGTTAGGATGGAAGAAAAGGGAAAGTATTTTTTTGTTACAGGGTGCAGATGCTGATGGAATTTTCGGACAGGATAGTTTTACAAGTAAGAGTGAAAATAAGGATTTTGGTTTACCAACTAGGGAAAGTTTAAATTGGTGTTACGGAATTAAGGTTTGTGGGGAAAATATGGTAGTTTCTGATTCTGGGAATAATCGGGTTTTGATTTTTTAATTTTATTAATCTCACGCAAAGACGCAAAGGCGCAAAGATGATAAGAGAAGAAATTAGGGTTAAGGGTATTGTTCAAGGTGTGGGTTTTCGTCCTACTGTTTATCGGTTGGCGAAATTTTGTGGTTTGAAGGGTGATGTTTGTAATGATGGGGAAGGGGTTTTAATTCGGGTTGCTGGTAGTGAGGAGAAAATTACTGAGTTTGTAGATAAATTATATCAGGAATGTCCGCCCTTAGCTAAAATTAATAAGTTAATTAGAAGTTCATATTTGGGTGATTTTGATTTTGATGATTTTGTGATTTCTCACAGTGTGAATACTGTGGTGAAAACTGAAATTTCCCCTGATGCAGCAACTTGTTCTCAATGTCAAAAGGAAATTTTTGACCCTTTTAGTCGTTATTTTCGTTATCCTTTTACAAATTGTACTCATTGCGGTCCGAGGTTAACTATTATTCGGGCTATTCCTTATGATAGAAATCATACGAGTATGGTTAAGTTTCCGATGTGTGGAGACTGTAACACAGAATATGAAGATGTGGAAAATAGGCGTTTTCATGCCCAACCTGTGGCGTGTTTTAAGTGTGGTCCAAGTGCTTGGTTAGAACGTGCTGATGGTCAACCTGTCATCGCTGATATGTTCTCGATGTTGGATGATGTGGATGCGGTTTGTACTTTATTACAAAAGGGGGAAATTGTCGCTATTAAGGGTTTAGGGGGTTTTCATTTAGCTTGTGATGCAACTCAAGAAACGGCTGTTAAAAAGTTAAGGGAACGGAAAAGACGTTATCATAAACCTTTTGCTTTGATGGCTAGGGATATCAATATTATATCTGAATATTGTTATGTTTCTGATTTAGAAAAAACTTTATTAACCAGTCCTGCTGCACCTATTGTTTTATTAAATATTAAACCTGAAAAACAGGTAGCTATATCAGTTGCACAAGGACAAAATACTTTGGGTTTTATGTTACCTTATACGCCTTTACATCATTTAATTCTCAGAAGAATGAACCGCCCTATAGTTTTGACTAGCGGTAATATTTCTGATGAACCACAATGTATAAATAATGAAGATGCTAAAGAGAAGTTAGGGAAAATAGCAGATTATTTTTTATTACATAACCGGGATATTGTTAACCGGGTTGATGATTCAGTTGTGAGGGTTATTGATGATAAAATACAAACTCTCAGACGTGCGCGGGGATATGCACCAGCACCAATTATTTTACCATTTGGTTTTGAGAAAGTAGCACCTATTTTAGCAATGGGTAGCGAGTTAAAAAATACCTTTTGTTTATTAAGAGAAGGTGAGGCGATTTTATCCCAACATTTAGGAGATTTAGAAAACGCTGCTGCTTTTAATGCTTATCAAGAAACATTGAATTTATATCTGAATTTATTTGAACATAAACCAGAAATAATTGCTATTGATCAACATCCAGAATATTTATCATCTAAACTGGGAAAAGAATTAGCATCAAGTAACGAAATTAAATTAATAGAAATTCAACATCATCACGCCCATATAGCAGCTTGCATGGTAGAAAATAAAATACCATTGGATGCAAAACCAATCTTAGGAATAGCCTTTGATGGGTTAGGATATGGGGAAGATGGTACTTTATGGGGAGGGGACTTTTTATTAGCTGACTATCGGAAATTTCAGAGAGTAGCAACTTTTAAACCTGTAGCCATGATAGGAGGAGAACAGGCAATTTATCAACCTTGGCGAAATACCTACGCCCATTTAAATAGTGCATTTAATTGGGAAGAAATTAAACAACAATATGCTGATTTAGAAATTATCAAATTTATAGAACAAAAACCATTAAAATTACTGAACCAAATGATAGAAAAAGATATTAACACACCCTTAGCATCATCAGTTGGGCGGTTATTTGATGCAGTAGCAGCAGCTATAGGTATTTGTCGCGAAGAATGCAGCTATGAAGGACAGGCAGCCATAGAAATGGAGGCAACAGTTAATGTTAACATATTAAACAATGATAAAGAAACTATAAATTATCCCTTTAAATTTGAAAAATTAGATAAAATTTATTATATAGACCCTGCACCGATGTGGGAAGGGATATTACAAGACATCAAGCAGCAAATTTCACCATCAGAAATAGCTGCAAAATTTCACATAAGTTTAGCTATTGTCATCACAGAAATAGTTAAACAACTAACCCAAGAACACAAAATTAATCAAGTAGCATTAACAGGAGGAGTATTTCAAAATCGCATACTTTTAGAACAAACAACCAAAAACTTAAAAAAACTAGGAATAGAAGTTTTCACCCATAGCATAGTACCAGCAAACGATGGCGGTTTATCATTAGGACAAGCTGTTATAGCTGCTGCTAGATGTATGAGGTGACAGGTGACAGGTGACAGGTGACAGTTAAAAAGAGAAAAAGATAGAAATTGAATAATTTGATTTTTATCTCATTCTAAATTAAAACCTCTGCGTTCTCTGCGCCTCTGCGGTTCTTATAAAAAAGGAAAATAAAAAAATGTGTTTAGGAATACCCGGACAAATTGTAGAAATAACCAACCCAGAACATAAACTAGCAATGGTAAATGTCGGCGGAGTCAAACGTCAAATAAACATAGCTTGTATAGTCGATGAACAACACCCACCAGAAAAATGTATAGGCGACTGGGTACTTGTTCACGTTGGTTTTGCTATGAACAGAATTAACGAACAAGAAGCAGCAGAAACCCTAAAACTACTGCAAGAAATATCCCAAGCATACACCTAAAAACCCTTTTCTTCCTTTGCGTCTTTGCGTCTTTGCGTGAGAAATAAAAATATGAAATATGTAGACGAATTTCGTAACCCAGAAAAAGCCCAAGCCTTACAAAAGGAAATAGAAAAACTCAGCCGCCAAATAGACAAACATTTAAAAATCATGGAAGTATGTGGCGGACATACCCATTCTATCTTTAAATACGGCATCGAAGAAATATTACCCCATAATATTGAACTAATTCATGGACCTGGTTGTCCAGTGTGCGTAATGCCTAAAGGTAGAATAGATGATGCGATCGCCCTCTCCCAAAATCCTCACATCATCTTAACAACTTTTGGCGATGCCATGCGCGTACCCGGTTCAAAAACCAGCCTTTTACAAGCAAAAGCCCAAGGCGCAGATATCCGTATGGTTTATTCACCCTGGGATAGCTTAAAAATTGCCAAAGAAAACCCCGAAAAAGAAATAGTTTTCTTCGGTTTAGGGTTTGAAACCACCGCCCCCAGTACCGCTTTTACCGTTCTCCAAGCAGCAGCAGAAAATATTACCAACTTTAGTTTATTTTCTAATCATGTATTAGTAATTCCCGCATTACAAGCATTATTAGAAAATCCAGATTTACAACTTGATGGTTTTGTTGGTCCAGGTCATGTAAGTATGGTCATAGGAACAGAACCCTATGAATTTATTGCCCAAAAATATCATAAACCCATCGTTGTTTCTGGCTTTGAACCATTAGACATTTTTCAATCTATTTGGATGTTATTAAAACAAATAGTAGAAAATCGCTGTGAAGTTGAAAATCAATATAATCGCTTAGTTGAAAAAGCAGGAAATAAAAACGCATTAACAGCCATGAATCAAGTTTTTACAGCCCGTGAAAAATTTGCATGGCGTGGTTTAGGAGAAATACCCAATTCTGGTTTTCAAATAAGGGAAGAATACGCCCAATTTGATGCCGAAGTTAAATTTGCTATTCCTAATTTAACAGTTCCCGATCATAAAGCCTGTAAATGTGGTGACATTCTCAAAGGAGTTTTGAAACCTTGGGAATGTAAAGTATTTGGCACAGCTTGTACACCAGAAAATCCTATTGGTGCTTGTATGGTTTCTTCTGAAGGTGCTTGTGCAGCCTATTATAAATATGGCAGACTGACAACAATGGAGAAAAAAGCCAACCAGCAAAATAAAGTAGTGGCAAATGTCAGTTAAAACCTCACATAAGTTCCTGATTTATTTTAATAAATGTATTCATTTATAGAGAATATAAAAAAGAAGTCGGGGATCTTATAAGTTGTAGATTAAAGGTAAATTATTATGCCATTTGTAACTGTGCAAATTGCCAAAGGACACTCTATAGAAAAGAAGCGGAAACTAGCGCAAGCTGTCACAGATGCTTTAGTTTCGGCTTTGGGTACAAAACCGGAATGGATCACTGTTCACATTGATGAATTTGAACGGGATAACTGGGCGGTTGGTGGTGTTTTACACTCTGATAAACACGCTGGAAGACATGAAGAAACTGGGAGGTAATTTGTAGGGTGCGTTGGCGTTATCGTAACGCACCAATTCATTTTTTTCTAACCGCAAAGTACGCAAAGTACACAAAGGAAGAAAAGAAAAATTTTTAAGTTAAGAAGTTTATAAGATGAAGATGTTTAATATGGAAGTTTACAATAATCAAGAAGTTAAAAATCCGCTATTTCAAAAAATTGAACAGGTGCGCCGTCGTGCTAATAAGGTGAAAGATACTCACATTAATTTATCTCATGGTAGTGGTGGTAAGGCTATGAGAGATTTGATTAATGATGTGTTTGTTAGTAGTTTTGATAATCCGATTTTATCACAGTTGGAAGATCAAGCGAGTTTTGATTTATCTCAACTTTCTCTATTAGGAAATAGGTTAGCTTTTACTACTGATTCCTATGTGGTTTATCCGTTGTTTTTCCCTGGTTCAAATATTGGGGAGTTGGCGGTTAATGGTACTATTAATGATTTAGCGGTGAGTGGTGCGAAACCTTTATATCTTACTTGTAGTATGATTTTAGAGGAGGGTTTGGAGTTAGAAACTTTAAGAAAAGTTGTTTTTAGTATGCAAAATGCCGCCCAAAAAGCAGGGGTACAAATAGTTACGGGAGATACTAAAGTCGTCCATCGTGGTTGTGCTGATAAACTCTTTATAAATACTGCGGGTATTGGTATTATTCCTTCAGGAATTGATATTTCTCCCCGCAATATTCAACCCGGTGATGTGGTAATTATTAACGGCGAAATAGGAAATCATGGTGCTGCCATTTTAATTGCTAGGGGAGAATTAGCATTAGAAACAGATATAGAAAGTGACTGTCAACCATTACATGAATTAGTGGCGGAAATTATTAATGTTTGCCCAGGAATTAAAGCTATGCGAGATGCAACGAGAGGAGGTTTAGCCACAGTATTAAATGAATTTGCCCAAACTGCCAATGTGGGAATTAGTATTAATGAAAAAGCCATTCCTGTACGAGAAGAAGTAAATGGAATGTGTGAAATTTTAGGTTTAGATCCTTTATATTTAGCCAACGAAGGCAAATTAGTTATAATTGCACCCAAAGAAAAAGCCGAGTTAATATTATCAACAATGCAAAATCACCCAGCCGGAAAACAAGCAGCAATTATTGGTGAAATTCTCCCCCAACCCCCAGGAATAGTATTATTAAAAACAGCATTTGGTGCAGAAAGAATAGTAGATATGCTAGTAGGTGATCAACTTCCTAGAATATGTTAGTCATTAGTTATTTAGTTATTGGTTAATTTCTTCCCAGTCCCCAGTCCCCAGTCCCCAGTCACCTCAAAATGCACGAACTAGGAATAACTCAAAACATCATCGCTATCGTTAGCGAAAACGCCCAAAATAAAAAAGTCCAAAGAGTTTTATTAGAAATAGGCAAACTATCCGCCATTATGCCCGATGCCATCAAATTTTGCTTTGATATTTGCGCCCAAGGTACAATAGTCGAAGGGGCAATATTAGAAATATTAGAAATACCGGGCATGGCAAGATGTCGCCAATGTGGTAATACATTTTATGTAGATAAACCCTTTGGAATTTGTGAATGTGGTAGTGTAGAATTAGATTTAATAACCGGTCAAGAATTAAACATTAAAGAAATTGAGGTAGAAGAATTATGTGTGTAACCTGCGGCTGTTCTGATGATAACAATACAACTATTACAAACATGGAAAATCAACATTCTCATACTCACACTTTACCCGATGGAACTGTAATTACCCATTCCCATGATCATGAACATCATCATCATGATCATCAACATCATCACCATGAATCACCTGCAAATGTTCACGCTAAAATTCATAATACTACTATCTCTTTAGAGCAGGAAATTTTAGGTAAAAATAATTTATTAGCTGCTCAAAATCGAGGCTGGTTTAAAGGTAGAAATATCCTGGCTTTAAATTTAATGAGTTCTCCTGGTGCTGGTAAAACTACTTTATTAACTCGTACTATTAATGATTTAAAAGAGAAGTTAAACATCAGCGTCATTGAAGGTGATCAGGAAACTACTAATGATGCAGAAAGAATTAAATCTACAGGCTGTAAAGTGGTGCAAATTAACACCGGAACAGGCTGTCATTTAGATGCTTCGATGATAGAAAAGGGTTTACAGGAACTTAACCCCCCATTAAATTCTGTGGTGATGATTGAAAATGTGGGTAATTTAGTTTGTCCGGCTTTATTTGATTTAGGTGAACAGGCTAAGGTTGTAATTTTGTCGGTGACGGAAGGAGAGGATAAACCAATTAAATACCCTCATATTTTCCGCGCTAGTGACATTATGATTATTACAAAAATTGATTTGTTACCCTATTTGCAGTTTGATGTAGAAAAATGTATTGAATATGCAAAACAGGTAAACCCAAAAATACAAATTTTTCAGGTTTCTGCTACTACTGGTGTGGGTTTAGATGAGTGGTATGGGTTTTTGTCATGTCAATCTGCAATTACTGTGTAATTTCTTGTTGTGAAAATCATTATCTTTTAGTTTAGTTTCAATCCTTAATGTTTCAATCCTCAATTACCTTAATTAGTAATTGTCACCTACTTTTTGCTGTTCTGGAGTCAGAAAATAAGGGGGTTTCAATCCTCAATTACCTTAATTAGTAATTGTCACTATATGCAGCTTACTGGAAGATAAAGAAGATGCCCCAGAGCATGTTTCAATCCTCAATTACCTTAATTAGTAATTGTCACAGCAAGCGTTAACTAATAATATTTGGGTTTTGTGCGTTTCAATCCTCAATTACCTTAATTAGTAATTGTCACTGTAGTCTGGAATTTGTGGAGGCATCTAGTCTGTCGTTTCAATCCTCAATTACCTTAATTAGTAATTGTCACAACCGGATATTGTTAAAAGGACTTTTGCAGCGAAAGTGAGTTTCAATCCTCAATTACCTTAATTAGTAATTGTCACTGCCGATCGCGCAAACCCTTAGAAATAGGACATTTCCACAACGATTTGCGCGGATGCCAAAATAATACCCGATCCCAGAGAATAGCACAAGAGCGAAAAACGCCGAAACCCTTACAGCGTAAGGTGCGCGGGTGGTTGACAACACCCAACGGATAAAAACTAGACAGTGCAAGAGTTTCCAGCTTAGTCATAATCACTCCGACTTAACACCCACCCATCCGCGCATTTTCAAACCAACTTTGTCAAAGTCACACCATCAGGTAACACCTCATCCAAGTCAACCTGATAATCAGCAAAACTGCGGGGTACATCAACATTAGACTTAATTTGCAGTTTATCAAATAACTCATGAACGGGAGCATTACCATATTTACTGGCATGAGTAAAAACATACAAACCACGACAAGCCATAAAACCCCGTGCTGAAGAACGATCAAACTCCCAAGCATTAATCAAAGCTTGCCAAAATAAAGCTAAATCCCGTTCATTCACACAACCAGATTTTTCCGCCAAATGGGGATTATAAAAAACATAAGACCTATATAAACCATAGGGTAAAACCTCTTTTCTGCCCATAGTTTTATTATCTTTTTTTACACCATCTTTTTTTTCTTTTTCTTCTGTTGCAGCACAACGAGTAATACTCACAGATTGGGGAAAAACCGGATCAATACTACGAGAAAAACTAATTTGTACAGGTCCCCAAACCTGGCCAGCTTTTAAACCAGTAGAAAGTACCGCCCCAAACATTCTTAAATCATAATAATTCTGCTGCATCCACTTAGCAACCTTTAATTGATCTTCTGGTGTTCCTTCTTTTTGTGGTAAATCTACAGCAGTATAAGCGCGACTGATTTTTTCATTTAATACGCTTCCTTCTTCCACAAATATTTTATATTTTTCTGGTGTTTGTTCATTCTTACCAACCATGTCTACATAGTTTCTTACCTTGCGTTTTAAACAGGCATCTGTGACTAAACCTTGATTAGTTTGAGGGTCAATTCTTGGTTGATTTCCGGCATCGGGATCACCATTGGGATTACCATCCAAACAATCAAATAATAAAATTGCATCGTGTTTTTTAGTAGGGTCTAAATGTGCAGTCATGATTTTTTTTCCTTGTGATTTGTTGATAGTTTGAAGACTTAACCCCTAGCTTCTTCCCTACGAGGGAAGGGGGACAAGAATTAGATAAAAACTGGTTTTTAAAGCCTTTCTCTTAGTAGGAGAGCGGTTTGAAGAGAGGTTAACATTGAAAATTATTTGTTGGGTTTCACTTTGTTCAACCCAACCTACTCAGATTTTTCCTTACTTTTAAAAAACTCGGCTCTTTTTTGCCACCAACCTTGAAAAAACAAAGCCTGAGATTTTAAATCTAGCACTTCTGGCAATATGGAAATATCAAAGTTTTCAAATTCTTCAGCTAGTAACTTTTTGATGTATTTACTATTATCACTTTCTATATGATAATGAGTACAACCATGACAAAGCCGAGCAAAAACTTGAGTCGGTGTAGAAGATAAAGTCTTTAAACTACGCATAACATTAGTATTATCTTCACTCATATTTTGAGCTTTAACTTGTGATTGGTGCATTAAAAATGCAATTCTGCCTAAAGTGTAAGCAGTATCAAATTTTGGATCGCCTGTGGGATATTTCATATTGTTTGTGGCTAAATAAAGTAATAAACCTTGCAGTCTGGGAAAATATCGAGATTGTTTAGATTTAGATGGAAAGTCATGAAACACCTTTTCACTACATATCCTATCAATGATTCTGTAAGCATATTCATCCGGTAATGCTTCACCTAAAAAAGCGGCTTTAATTAATGCTGTTGCTATTCTGTCTGTATGTTCTTTACTAGGATTAAAAAAAGCACTATTACATAACATCCACATAGGACTAGGTGACAAATCATTAACTTGCTGACATTGGATAAATTGCCCAATAGAATCTTTGATTTTTTGGGTAGTAACTTCACTCCAACCACTAACGGAAATTCTCCCTTTATTACCTTTGAGAATGGCTAAATAAAATTTACTAGATTTAATATCCTCCAAATTAAATTTTTTCGGACTATGGGGACTAGCAAAGATAGATTCAAAAGCTGGATTTTCCCATATTTCGGGATTAATACCTTCCCCGTCTTCTTCTCCCCAATAAACAAAAACCTGCTCTCCTAATTTATAACGATTGGTGTCACTATTGAGTAAAAAATCTAAAGATTTATGAAATCTAACGGCACTTTCAAAACCAATGGGAGCGTTAATATTTCCATCCCATCCGTGAGATTGATAAGCACTTTTATCAAAACTACTAATAGCAGCACCACAAGTAGCAGCACCAGGTACACCTTTAACCATCATGGGCATTTTTCGCCCCATTGTTAAAGTCTGTTCACCTGTTAATAAACAAACTCCATGAACGGTATCTTGTTTACTGCCATAATAATTAGACCACCATTTTTGAACTATGGGAATTTTGGTGATTTGTTTACCTTCAAATAGAAACACAAATCTATCCCGATACCAATCTGTATTAGCTGCTGTATTAGCTGCTGGTGGATAAATTTCTGTTAGCTGGGCTGTAATTTTTTCTACAGTGGTGTTAGTAACAAAATCATAAACTGCTTTAACTGCTTCGTGGTTAGTTTCTTGTAAACATCTTTCCAGAAGTTGTAAATACATTTGATGCCGTTTTCCACCTCGATCACCAGCACCAAAAACATATTCTCCCCCATCATCAATTAATAATGGTTCATCACCATTACGCCGCAAATCTGGTACTAATATTTTTCTGCCAAATTTCGGTTTACCTTTGGTTGCTGCTGTTTCTAAAACTTGAAAACTACCTAAAGGTAAATTAATTTGCCAATGACACAGACATTCACTAAATCCTATGGATGTGAGTTGATTATCCTGTTCTAAAGCAATTCCTAATTGATTTAATTCTTGCAACATAAATATTTCCTCATCAGGATACAGATCCCGGACTTCTTTAAGAAGTTTGGGATCTTAAAGATAACTCACTAACCCATCTCGCATTATAAAGTGAGCAAATTCTGTAACTACATTTCCTTTGACAAAACCTTGAGCAGTACGCCAAGAAACTGTACCTTTTTGATCAGGTATAAAGTGCATTTTTTTAGGCATTAAACCTAAATCTATTTCCCCTTTTAACTCTGGTGCTGGTTGATCTTCTTCTGAAGGAACACAAAAATGGGCTATATATTCTCGACATCCAAAATAGGGTTGTTTAAAACATTGCCCTTTTTCAATTCTCCGCTTTATTTGTGCTGCATATTTATTAGATAAATCTTCCTCTGTTTGTAAATCAAAATTAAAATCCACGATATAGGCCACATCATGCAATATGACATGATTTCTCTGAGCGCGATCGCCCACAGCAGTGTAACTCCCTATACCATCATTTCTCATCCAATCTTTAGCATTTTTATAGTTTTGTTTGGACTGCACCATGTTACGCTGGATGGTAAATGTATTAATTGGCTTTAGTACCGTGATGTGATTAATCTTGTATTTAATCTCTGGTTTCCAGAAAATAGACTCTAATACACCTACAGCCGCAGTAAAGGGAATTACCCTGTAACTGTGCGGTTCAGCTTTAAACTCCGGCCTTGTGAATAATGCCCATTCACCCCATAACTTTAACTGCATAAACTAGACTTAAAATTTTTCATCAATTATAACTATAAATGAAATACTTAGCAAGAATTACTACAGATTGTAAAGAACAACTACTAGCAGCACATTTACAGAATGTTGCGGAAATGTCTGCAAGTGCTGTACCGCAACAATTCCAAGCTGTAGCCAAGTATGCTGGTTTATGGCATGATTTGGGTAAATATCAGCAAAAATGGCAGGAATACTTAAAAAATAACGGTAAGCGGGTTGTACATTCTCCCCACGGTGCTGTTTTAGCTTTACAAATGTCTAAAAAAGAACCGCCCGCAATAGCTTATATCATCGCTGGCCATCATTCTGGTTTATCAGAAAGGTTGAGATTAAGAGGTAGTGAGTATAAACAATTAGCAGCAGGTTTAGAGGAATGTTTAGCAATAGCTAGACAGGAAATAGCTGATTTTATACCGCAAGAATTACCAGATATTGATTTACCTAAATTGCGGCGAGAATTTGCCGTTAGAATGTTATTTTCTGTCTTAGTTGATAATGACAGATTAGACGCTCGCAAATTTGAAAATATTGAAAATAAAGGTGAAAGCTCCATATATGTACAAGATTTGGAGCTTTCTGCATATAACAAAATGAGTTTCAATCTTCATTCCTTGTTTCCACAATCAGCAAATGCAATTAGTGAAGCTAGAAATGTCTTTGCCCAACATTGTATCAACAAAAGTGAATTACCCAAAGGAATTTTTAGATTAACTGGACCCTGTGGAATTGGTAAAACCATTGCTAGTGCGAGATTTGCTTATTTGCACAGTCAAAAACATCAAATGTCAGGAATAGTTTATGTCGGACCATTAAAAAGTATTATTGAACAAACTGCTGCTGTTTATCGGCAATTATTTGGAGAAAATGCAGTATTAGAACATCATTCAGGATATGAACCAAAATTAGCAGAAGTTAAAGATTATAAATTGAATACTGATAGATGGGATAAACCCGTAATTGTCACCAGTGGAGTGCAATTTTATGAAAGTTTATTTGCTAATCATCCTACTAAATGCCGAAAATTACAAGGTTTAATTAATAAAGTTATCCTATTAGATGAATCTCAATCTATACCTAGTGATTTAGTCCGGCCAATATTAGATGTTTTGAATACATTAGTCACAGATTGGGGATGTACAATAGTTTTAATGAGTGCTACCCAACCAGCATTTCACAACCTTGATGAAGATGATTTAACAGATGTTGTTGATATTATTCCTGAAACTGAAACCAGCAGAATATTTCAACAACTTAACCGTGTTAATTATCAATATATTGCTGATATTTGGGAATGGAAAAATTTAGTTGATAGCATTAAATCATCTAAATTAAATCAAGGCTTAATTATTGTTAATACCAAAAAATTAGCGAGGGCAGGATATGAAATATTATCTGCCAAATTTCCCGATCATTGTTTTCATCTTAGTTCTATGATGTGTCCTGATCATCGTTCTCAAGTTTTGGACAAAGTGCGAAAATTATTAAAAGCTGAACAACCTTGTTTTTTAATTAGTACCCAAGTAGTTGAAGCTGGTGTTGATGTGGATTTTCCCATAGTATACCGTCAACTTGCACCTTTAGATTCTATCATTCAAGCAGCAGGAAGATGCAACAGAGAAGGAAAGCAAGATCAAGGTAATGTAATCATTTTTAATATGTCATCTTCCAACCCACCGGGATATAAAGACGGAATAAGTATTACTAAAAAAATATTAGAAAAATATGATATAAATGATGATATTTTATCTTTGATAAAGATTTACTTTAGTGATTTATTGAATCAGAATCATGATGGAGGTGTGGATATTCAAAAATTAAGAGAAAAGTATGATTTTCCTGAAGTTGCTAAAGCGGTGAAAGTAATTGATAATGAACATCAAATAGCGGTAGTAGTTAAATGGGGAGACAGTGAAGAATTAATTGTAGAAATGGAAAATAAAGAATATATTACAGAAACAGATTGGCGTAGATTACAAAAATTTACTGTGAATATTCCTAAGAATGATCAATATACAAATTATACTCAAGTTGGTAAAATAGATGTTTGGATGGGAGATTACCAAGAAACGGGAATTAGGGTTGGTTGAAAAAGTCTTTTTGTGGGGATAAGGAATAGGGAATAGGTAAAAAATTTGCTCCCATCTTCCCAGTCCCCAATCCCCTCTACTGATGAATCTGCGTTGCTTTGAGCATATGATAGGTAATAGACCTGTCCGAAAATTAATATGCGTAACCTGAAACCCATTCCTAGTGACAATTCATGAATTGTCCCTACATCTTTTTCGGAGATGTCTAATAATCAACTGTGTCAACGCTAGGGGGTAACTTTGCCATGTTTCCCCAGTTGTACCAGTGATTTTACCAAGTTCAGGATTGATTTCGCGATCGCAAATATTCTTTAAATAAGGAAATATTAGTCCTAATAATTATTTTTGGTTTTGTTTCTCTCCAGAAGCACGAATTAATTCTGCAATAATTGCCACAGTAGCGGTAATAGAAATTAACATGATGCTAAGGGCATTAATATCTGGTTTGACTCCAGTTCTGATGCGGCTAAATATTTCCATTGGTAGGGTATTAGAACCGCTACCTGCTGTAAAACTGGAGATGAGAAAGTCATCTAAACTGAGGACGAAAGCTAGTAAGCAACCAGATATAATACCAGGCATTAATTGGGGTAAGACAACTTTTATAAAAGCTTGAATAGGGGTTGCACCTAAGTCTAGTGCAGCTTCTTCTAGGTGGGGATCGAGGTTATTAAGTCGGGATGATACTACTAAACCGATGTAGGCTAGGCAAAAAACTATATGTGCAGCTACAATTGTCCAGATGCTTAAAGGTATGGCAAAAGCAGCTAAACAAACAAGGGTAGAAACTGCGATCGCAATATCAGGAATTAATAATGGTAAATACGATATACCACGATACAATGTTTTCCCAGGAAAATTATAACGTGCCAACCCTACAGCCATCATAGTTCCCAAGACTGCGGAAACAGCAACTGCACTACAGGCTACTAGTAAACTGTTTTTTACAGCTGATAAAATGCGAGCATCTGTGAACAGTTTTTGATACCATTCTAGAGTGAATCCTTGCCAACTTGCGCTGTAAGGTGACTGGTTAAAGCTATAAAAGCCTAGTACCAGGATAGGCAGGTACATAAACACAAATACCAATATGGAAAAAACTACCTGCCATGTCATAGACTTTTTTTTACTTGGGTGAGGGATATTCATGTTGATATTTAGTGCTTAATTATTGTATGAGATTATATCATCGTCAGGAGTCAGGAGTCGTAGGGGCGAAGCATTCGGAAAATAACCTGTGATAAAAATTGATAATTGATAATTGATAATTGATAATTGATAATTGATAATTCATCATTTATAATGAAAAACATCCTGACTCCTGGAAATTCTGATTCCTTAAAATTACTAATTTACCTCTAAAGTAGAGGAAAATATCCCTACCTAAGATAGACAAAAGATATCAAATATCCAGCATAAAATTGTGAAGCGAGTAACAGTATTAGGTTAATATTTACCAGTTTTTTTGTCAGTGATTTTCAAGTAAATTCTTAATTGTTAGGGGGTTAATAATGAGAATTGCCCAGGTTGCTCCACTGTGGGAGAGAGTACCACCTCCAGCTTATGGTGGAATAGAATTAGTCGTGGGTTTGTTAACAGATGAATTAGTCAAAAGAGGACATGAAGTAACATTATTTGCATCAGGAGATTCTCTGACTCTGGCTAAGTTAGTATCAGTTCATCCGCGGGCTTTAAGATTGGATAATACCGTCAAAGATTACAGTATTTATGAGTTGCTAAATCTAGCTTCAGTTTATGAGCAATCCGCAGAATTTGATATTATTCATTCTCATGCAGGACACACACCTTTAGCATACACAAAGTTGGTAGAAACTCCCACAGTTCACACTTTGCATGGTATTTTTACACCTGACAACGAAAAAATCTTTAAATATGCCAAAAAACAGCCTTATGTGAGTATTTCTGATGCCCAAAGAGAACCCAGGTTAGGGTTAAATTATATATCAACAGTGTACAATGGAATTGATGTGAGTAGTTATGAGTTTTATCCTCAACCTGTAGATCCACCATATTTAGCATTCGTTGGCAGAATATCGCCAGAAAAAGGCACACATTTAGCAATTCAAATTGCCAAAAAAACTGGTTGGCAGTTGAAAATAGCCGGTAAGATAGATAGAGTGGATATAGAATATTTTGAGCAGGAAATTAAACCCCAGATTGATGGTAAGCAAATTCAATATTTAGGTGAAGCTAACCACGCAGAAAAAAATACTATCATGGGTTCTGCTTATGCCACTTTATTTCCTATTACTTGGAGAGAACCATTTGGTTTGGTAATGGTAGAGTCAATGGCATCGGGTACACCAGTAATTGCGATGCGAATGGGTTCAACTCCCGAAGTAATTGCTGATAGGGAAACGGGTTTTTTGTGCAATAATATTCAGGAGTGTATTGAGGCTATTGAGCAAATAGAAAGATTAAACCGTTATGCTTGTAGGCGATATGTAGAAAAGCATTTTAGTATCAAACAAATGACTGATGGTTATGAAGCGGTTTATAAACAAATTCTCAAAGAGAAATTTGCTCAAGAAAATGGACATTTTCGGACTACTTTAGTTCATTAAGTTCATTGTCATTGTTGGGTGAGAGTTTCCACAAAAGCCATTACTAACAGTACAATTGCGGTTGGGGCTAGGGCTAAGGCTATTTCTCCTTTCAAGTTTAATCTGCGCCTGAGTGTGCGATTTTTCCTTTGTAATGGTTTTAAGCTAGAACGTTTTTGGCTCATGAGGCTTCAACTACAGCTAGTTATATCCACTTTAAGAATTAAGAGCGATTGCGCGGAGCGCAGCGCCGGAGGCGATCGCATCTTCCCACGAATGATAGATAATCTTGAAGTTGCAGGAGATCAAGGAGTCAGGAGTCAGGAGTAAAATTGGCTTGATAGCTGTAATAACTATTTAGCCTCTTAGCCTCAAATAAATTATGACATCGACAATTTCTATCAACGACAGTCAAAAGTTACAACTTTCACCTTTAGAAGTTCCCAACCGTTTATTACTAGGTCCTGGTCCATCTAACGCCCATCCTGCGGTATTGCAAGCTATGAATACCACACCTTTAGGGCATTTAGATCCGGCATTTTTAGCCTTAATGGATGAGATTCAATCTTTGCTACGCTACGTTTGGCAAACGGAAAACCCCCACACTATCGCCGTGAGTGGTACGGGTACAGCAGCGATGGAAGCAACCCTAGCTAACACTGTAGAACCGGGAGATGTGGTTTTAATTGGTGTTGCTGGTTACTTCGGTAATCGTTTGGTAGATATGGCGGGAAGATATGGCGCAGATGTACGCACTATTACGAAACCTTGGGGACAGGTATTTTCCGTAGATGAAATTAAAACAGCGTTAGAAACTCACAAACCGGCAATTTTAGCATTAGTTCATGCAGAAACCTCCACCGGCGCACGTCAACCTTTAGAAGATGTGGGGGAGTTGTGTCACAAATATGGAACTTTGTTATTAGTGGATACTGTCACCAGCTTGGGTGGTGTTCCTATTTTCTTAGATGAGTGGGGTGTGGACTTAGCTTATAGTTGCAGTCAAAAAGGTTTAGGTTGTTCTCCTGGTGCATCTCCTTTTACTATGAGTCCCCGTGCAATGGAAAAGTTGCAGAAACGGGAGACTAAGGTGGCCAACTGGTATTTAGATATGTTGTTGTTAGGAAAATATTGGGGTAATGAACGCATATATCATCATACAGCACCGATTAATTTATATTATGGTTTGCGGGAAGCTTTGCGTTTAGTAGCGGAAGAAAGTTTAACAAATTGTTGGCAACGGCATCAAAAAAATGTTGAATATTTGTGGGAAAGTTTGGAAAGTATCGGTTTAAAAATGCACGTTGCTAAGGAATATCGTTTACCAACTTTAACTACTGTTTGTATTCCTGATGGAGTGGATGGAAAAGCCGTAGCAAAGCAGTTATTACTTGAGCATAATATTGAAGTTGGTGGTGGTTTGGGAGAGTTAGCGGGTAAAGTTTGGCGTGTGGGTTTGATGGGTTTTAATAGTCGTCCTGAAAATGTGGATCGGTTGGTTGAGGCTTTGGAGCAGGTTTTGGGTAAGTAGGGTTTGCTGAATAAACCTAAAACCTTGATATATCAAAGGTTAGAGGCTGATAAACACAGAAATTAGTGCAAGGGTTTTGAAGGGTATACCGGAAAAAGTGTGCATTTTTGGGGATTTCAAGAGATGGCAAAGAAATTTTCAAATCTCCTCCTGACTCCTGACTCCTGACTCCTGACTCCTATGCCCTCACGGAAAGACTTTCTCAGCAACCCCTAAGTAGGGTGTTTAAGGTGGGCATTTTGCCCGCCAAGATCATGATTTTTTCACATTAAGATCCAAGGAAGGATGCAAAGAGGAAAAACTTTTTGATCCCAGAATCCCTACCCTGATAGAGTAGGGAGGATATCAAATAAGTCAAATAATTGAGCAGATGCGATCGACTGGAGTCATATCACATCTGATTTAATAGTTAAGACTCCGTCATTTCCTTGACTAACCGCTGATCAGATGCCACTGCCAGTAGTTCTTCTACAATATCCCAAGCTGCTGCACATTCACGAGAAGTATCTCCTTTCACTGCACAAATTCTTCTAGCTTCTTCCCGTGCAGCTTCTATTTCATCCTCAATAAATATGGGTTTTGGATTATCAAACAAATCACTTTTTCTGAGGATATCAGTAATTGATATAATTCCTAACAACTTACCTTTAATTACGGGAGCGCGACGAATACGTGTATTGGCAAACAAACGCGCTACATACTCTACACCAAGCTCAGGATTGACTACAATACAAGGCTTGGTCATAATCTCGTAAACTCGCACTTGTTTGGAGTCTTTACCATAAGCGGCAACTTTATAGACGATATCAGTTTCTGTTACCATGCCATAGGGATCGTTTTCTGTGCGTGGTTCCACAACTAAAGAACGTAATCCTTTATATTTCATCAAATCCACGGCTTCTGCTACTGTTGCTGAACCACGAATTGTAATCACTTCTGTGGTCATTATGTCTTCTGCTTTCATCATATTTTTAGAATTTCCTGTCAATAGTTGGTTGGAAAAATTGTTCGGGTTAATTTGCGGATGTTGATGATTTTTTTCACTCATTCCTGAGATGTTTTCAGATTTTTATCTTTGGTAAATGAGTGTAGTTACCTGTGCAAAAAGTACAAAAAAATGAATTTTGATGTTTAATCTTCGTAAATTCTTGCCTCTGGAGCGTTGGGAAATTCTTCACAATACATTTCAAAAGTGCTTTTGGGATTTTCCACAAAGTCACTTTTTCTGAGGATATCAGTAATTGATATAATTCCTAACAATTTACCTTTAATTACAGGAGCGCGACGAATACCTGTATTGGCAAACAAACGCGCTACATACTCTACACCAAGCTCAGGATTAACTACAATACAAGGCTTGGTCATAATTTCATAAACTCGCACTTGTTTGGGGTCTTTGCCATAGGCACCAACATTGTAAACAATGTCAGTTTCTGTGACTATGCCATAGGGGTCGTTGTCTGTGCGTGGTTCGACAACGATAGAGCGCAGTTTATTATCTTTCATCAGTTTTACTGCTTCTGCTACTGTCGCTGAACCACGAATTGTTACCACTTTTGTGGTCATTATATCTTCAGCCTTCATCATGGTTGAAATCCTTAAAGCAATGAGTATGAATCTGTGGGATTTTGATCTGGTAAATGTCTAAAAATGAGGCTGAATAAAGTACACTCTCTGATCACTAGCATTTGCTCCTCACGAATCTCCGAAGGAGTATTAGATGTGGTAGAAGGTTTAAAACTGCTTGGTATTCCAGGTGCGTAAGCTTCAATTACACTTCCATCCAGAGAGCGCATCACCATCAGGTAGTCACAAACTAGACACTCTGTACGGATAATTTGATTAGCTAAACAATGGGTGTGAGTTAGGTGTTCATCAGTTGCAAACTGACGCTGTGCCTCACTACCGCAATTAGGACATCGAACTATCTGCGCTCTCTGCATAAAGCAATTGCCTCAATAATGGTTAAAGTATATTGGTTACAGCTGTGCTGAATTTTTCATAAGGAGCTATCCCAACAATTTTTTCCAATAAGTCACCGTTCTTGAAAAACATAACTGCGGGAATACTGCGGATACCAAATTGTTTGGCAAAAGTTGGATTTTCACCCACGTCTATTTTGACTACTTTGGCACGACCTGTGTATTCATCAGCGAGTTTATCCATTAAAGGACTAACCATTTTACAAGGTCCGCACCAAGTTGCTGTGCAGTCTAGTACAACTATTTCGTTATCACTTAATAGTGATTTGAACTCTGTTTCCTGGATATATTCAACTGTTGTCATATCAACTCCTTTTTTAATCTTTTTCAATTTTGAGTGGTGGCTGTGAAAGGGAAAACAGTAAAAGATAAGGTGGGATGGCAATGAGTTAATTTCTCTATTGAGAAAAAGCTGAGGTCAGAATTGCTGTAACCTTGATGAAATAAAAGTTTCAGTTTTTTAATTTTTCTTTGCTTACGCATAAAATACTCATTTTCTCTGCTTTGTTTTGCTGTTAGTCCGATAAGATTTGTCGTTCTTTGTTGATTAGTCTTTTGCTAGTATTCACAGTTTTTTGCTGAATTGTTAAACTCAAATCAGAAAAAGAAGTTTGTAAAAAATGAGTCACTATTTCCACAGGGCGATCGCCATTAATCACTGTTAAACATCCTTGCTGGCGATAATGCTGAATCACGGGTGCAGTCTGCTCTTGATAAACTTCTATTCGCTTACAAATAAGTTCAGGGTGGTCATCTGAACGCCCCCTTTGTCGCCACCTTTGTACCAAAACATCTGTTGGCACATAAAAACTGAAAACTCGGTTATAAGACTGTCCTAAAGTTGCTAAGAGTTGATCAAGAAACTGAGCCTGGGATAAATTACCGGGAAATCCATCTAATATCCAACCTCGTTGAGTAGATGGAGCAGTTAAGCGTTGGCGGATGAGATCAAAAATTAAATAGTCTGGAACCAATTCACTTTTTTCTACATACGCTTTTGCTTTCAAGCCTAAAGCAGTTTGATTAGCGATCGCCTGACGTAATATTTCACCAGTGGAAATATGCGGAATTTGCCATTGGCTGGACAGTATTGCCCCTTGCGTACCTTTGCCACTACCCGGCACTCCTAGCAAAATCAATCGCATTCAAACACCCCCTATCTTGAAAAGCCTGAAAAATCTGACTCATTTACCAGCAATCACCAGTAATTGATGTACCATGTTGACAAAGGTAATTAAATTCTGAAAACAATGGCTGCTGAAGAATCGAAAAACCAATCCCTCTGGGAAAAACTCAACCAAGCCCGGAAAGCAAAAGCTGTCAGTGGCGGCTATGCTGGCTATGGTTCACCCGCTTTTGGTCAGCAATCAGTTAATGGTGAATTAGTAGACAATCCCGCTGAAC
Source organism: Sphaerospermopsis sp. FACHB-1194 (assembly GCF_014696235.1). Classification (NCBI taxonomy): domain Bacteria; kingdom Bacillati; phylum Cyanobacteriota; class Cyanophyceae; order Nostocales; family Aphanizomenonaceae; genus Sphaerospermopsis; species Sphaerospermopsis sp. FACHB-1194. The sequence continues at coordinate 126,331 of NZ_JACJPU010000009.1, forward strand.
AACAGATTATTGAATTAATTCGCCGTCATCACAAGTCAGGAAAATCACTACCACAAATTGCTGCTTGGCTCAATCAGCAAGGATATACCACCAAGCGAGGACATCAGTGGCAACCTGTGTCCGTGAAAAGGGTTTTAGACAGGCTTTATGGCAAAATGCAACGAATTTCTGGCATGGGTGAGGACTGATGTAGATATTGCCTCTCAATAGAGCCATATACCTCATATCTCTTCCTTTTCCTCTCCAGTTATCTGGCAATCTGCCCTTAGATATCCCAGTTTAAATCTTTAACGCTAATTTACCTTTTACAGCTTATAGCCTTTATATAGCAAGCTTTTCTCCCATTTATCTTTTACATCTCTCGTATTATATATATATTTTGCAGAATTTAATATATTTATTGCTAATAAATTTACAAAACTTCATAATTAGTTTTACCATTTATAATCTAGACCGAATAATCTATGCAAATTGATGATCCACTCATTGGCGTTCCCCGCCTGGAAGATGCAATAGATAAGCAACCACTGGTGGTTGCACCCCATACTTCCCTGATGGAAGTTGTAAATTTAATGAATCAGACACGAGGTAATAGTTGCTTATTACCGGATTTTGATGCAGGAATTACCTTTAATTCCATGCAAGGTACACGCTCCAGTTGTGTACTAGTCATGGAAGGGAGGGAATTATTAGGTATTTTTACAGAACGAGATATTGTGAGATTTACGGCTGCGGGTACGGATTTTGCTAGGGTAAAAATAGCTGATGTCATGGCGCATCCAGTAATTACCCTGTCAGAAACTGTATTTAAGGACATCTTTGCCGCACTGTTTTTATTTCGTCGGTATCGTATTCGCCATTTGGTAATCGTCAATGAACACAAAGAGGTATTAGGAATTATTTCCCCAGAAAGTATTAGACAAATTTTACGCCCCACAAACCTACTAAAAATGAGGCGAGTGTCAGAGGTAATGACAACCCAGGTAATCCATGCACCACCAACAACTTCTGTACTCACCTTGGCGCAGATGATGGCAACTCATAAAGTGAGTTGTATAGTCATAACCAAAACAGACTCCTGGAATAATATTCTGCACGCTGTTAAGCCTGTAGGAATTGTTACCGAAAGAGACATTGTGCAATTTCAAGCATTGGGGTTAAATTTAGACCAAATTGAGGCAAAAACAGCGATGAGTACACCCTTGTTTTTGCTAACTCCAGAAGATTCCCTATGGTCAGCCCATCAAGAAATGCAGCAGCGGCGAGTACAACGATTAGTTGTATCCTGGGATTGGGGATCAAAGTTAGGAATAGTGACTCAAACCAGCTTGTTGCGGATATTTGATCCCTTAGAAATGTATGGAGTCATAGAAACTTTACAGCGAAATGTAGCGCAATTACAAGCTGAGAAAGCAGAATATCTCAGCAACCAAACTAATTCCCCAGAACCACCTCAACAACCAGATTGGCAAATACAGCCACAACATCCAGTTCCCAAGGAAAACTTAAATACCCTGATTTCTCTGTTGGAAAGCAGGATAGAACATTTGATCAAAAACCCGAATCTATCCACAGAATTACAGCAAATGTATTTAAATTTAGCAATAACGGACATTGACAAAATGCGCCATTGCTATCATTCATCGACATAACTCCTCAATACCCTGTTCACTGGCATGAAGAGAATTTTCAATTCTGTTTGATCTTATACTATTTGAAAATTGTGTAGTCGTTATACTCAATACTAAGGTTCTACCTGGGAATTGATGAAGTGGCAAAACAAACCACTTCATTTTTATTGTGAAAATGGTGAATTTTCAATCATTAACTAATTCATCGTGCCATTTTTCCCGTTTTGGGCGTTTCTCTATTTCTCTCACTTCACCGTCATTCATTCTATCTATATACCAAGTTCCCCATTTTAAAGCTTTTTGTCTTTCTAAATGGTCAATAAATTGAATTATGGGTTGATCTAGGTCAATAGGAGATTTTAAATTAAACTGAATAGTTTGAAAAATTTTGTTGTCGTCTTTGATAAAGTCTTCAGCCACAAATTTACTCAGCCATAAAACCAAGTGATTATGTAATCTACCGAAAATACCCAAGCGTTTTTTAGTCATTAATATTGTCATTATTTCTGCTCTACCCGCTTCTATTAAACGGGAAGCAAATATAAGATGAAATTGTAAAAAATCTAAACTAATTGTAATCATTCCTGTCATGCCATACCAATAACAAAGATGATAGTTAACTGGTTTTTTATAAAAGGAACGAATCAATTTCATTAACCAGTAATCAGGAGTTGAGTGAGTAGTATTAGTAAAAGTAATGGCATTTTCATTGAGTTCTTGTTTTTCAAAATTAAACTCTGATAGTAATTTATTAACTGTGTTAAAATGTTGAGCATCAATAGCATTAATCATAAAAACATTAGGGTGACAGTTGGTGATAAATCTGACACCAACAGCACTATCATATTCTTCCATTTCCAACTCAGGAATAAACGGTAAAGGTTGTTGTGGTGTTTCTCCTGTCCAAACCCAAATTAACCCATATTGTTCAGCAGTAGGCCAACTTTTAGCTTTAACTTTAACAGGTTCTTCTAAACAAGGAATTTCTACACAAAAACCTTCAGAGTCAAATTTCCAATGATGAAAAAAACAGCGTATTTCATTACCTTCTACTGTTCCTTCTCCCAGATGAGCGCCAAAATGAGGACAGTAAGCATCTAAAATCACAGCTTGTTTATCTTCACCACGATAAATTACTAATTCTCTACCCAAAATTGTCACGGGTTTAACTTCACCAACTCGTAACTTTTTAGAAGGTATTACCCAATACCAACCTTCAATAAAACGTTCTGGTTGATTGAAAATCTTAGGTTTTCTAGTATGGTTCAAATTTGCTGAATTGACGTTCATTTTTAGATTTATACTTATAGTCAAGGGGGTAATCTAGAAATATCACACCCAGCAAATAAAAACGGTTATTTTCGGTACTTCATTGGTGATTGGTAATTGGTAATTGGTAATTGGTGATTGGTGATTGGTGATTGGTGATTGGTGATTGGGTAAGATTGTTAACCTATTCCCATTCTTATGTTATCATCAAAACAAGAGTTGGGAAAATCTGCTGTGTTAATTGAAGATAAACAACTACTTTTAATTGGTCAGGTAACAGAAAAAAGTGGTGTTCCTATTAGAACAATTCGTTATTATGAAAGTTTAGGTTTAATTCAAGCATCAGCACGTACTGAAGGAGGTTATCGACAATTTTCGTCTGATGTATTAACTCGATTATCTTTTATTAAAAGAGCGCAACATTTGGGTTTAAGTTTAGAAGAAATTAAAGATATTTTGGAAGTTTATGATCACGGTAAACCCCCTTGTTGTGAAATTCAAGAAAAACTGCAAGCAAAGTTATCACAGATTGATCATCAAATTGAGCAATTATTAACTTTACGCTCAGAAATTAATCAATTACTTTCCGGTTGGCAAAATACAGAAATCAAACCTGAAGATACTATTTGTCCAATTATTCAGAAATAAATTTGGTCATTGGTAATTGGTGATTGGTAATTGGTGATTGGGTTATTAAACTCCCTATCTTCCTACCTTCCTACCTCTGATTTACTAAAAATAAACCACCATAATTCTAAACCTATTAAACCTAAACCAGCAATAGTTACTGCAAATTTTAATTCTAAAGGTTGCTGAATAATTTGAAACTGTTGATTTTGATTATGCTGTGAATGTGAATAGGAATTTTCTGCTGTTGCTGGACTTGATGTTAATAACATTAAACAAGCAAGACTTACCCACAGGATTTTTTGATTGAATTTTTGATTGAATTTTTGATTGAATTTTTGAGTTAATGTTTTATTTAACATTTAATTAACTCCTGCTTGAAACTTACGTAATCTTAAAGCATTGCTAACTACAGAAACGGAAGAAAGTGCCATTGCTGCACCTGCAAGAATGGGGTTAAGTAACCAACCGAAAATAGGGTAAAGAATACCAGCCGCAACAGGGATACCAATGATGTTATAAATAAAAGCAAAGAAGAGATTTTGCTGAATATTATTAATGGTAGCGCGACTAAGTTGAATAGCGGTGACAATTGCTTGCAAATCTCCAGAAATTAAAGTAATATCACTTGCAGCGATCGCCACATCTGTACCTGTTCCAATAGCTATTCCTACATCTGCTTGCGCTAACGCTGGTGCATCATTAATACCATCCCCCACCATTGCGACAATTTTAGATTTTGGATTTTGGATTTTGGATTGTAATGATTGTACAATAGCAGCTTTTTGATCAGGTCTGACTTGAGCGAAAACTTGAGAAATACCAACTTGATGAGCGATCGCTTCCGCAGTAGGTTGATTATCTCCTGTTAACATTACCACTTCTAAACCCATCTTTTGCAATGTTTTTACCGCTGCTGTTGAGGAAGGTTTTAAAGCATCCGCAATACCCATTATTCCTGCTAATTCTCCGTCAACAGCAATTAAAATGACAGTTTTTCCTCCGGTTTCCCAAGCAATTTTATATTCTTGCAAAGCATCGGTATTAATTGCTAATTCATTTAACCATCGTTCTGTCCCAATTTGCACTGAATGATGATTAACAATACCTTGTACACCACAACCAGCAACAGCTAAAAAATCCGTAACTTCTGTTAAATTAACTTGTTGAGATTCGGCATATTTTACCACAGCTTCCGCTAGAGGATGTTCAGAATTTCTTTCTACAGATGCAGCTAATTTTAATAAATTCATTTCATTTTGATTAGCTGTACCTTTAGCAGTCACAAAATCTGTAACTGTGGGTTTACCTTGAGTTAAAGTCCCGGTTTTATCAAGTACAATAGTTTTAATTTTATGTGCTAATTCTAAACTTTGGGCATCTTTAATTAAAATACCATTTTCCGCACCTTTACCAGTTCCTACCATTACAGAAGTAGGAGTAGCTAAACCCAAAGCACAGGGACAAGCGATAATTAAAACACCCACCATTGTAATCAGAGAAAGGGTAAAATTACCTGTAAAATTAAACCAAATCAAAAAAGTTGCGATCGCAATAGCAATAACAGCAGGAACAAACCACCCTGTTACCTGATCTGCTAATCTTTGAATAGGAGCTTTAGAACCTTGAGCTTCTTGGACTAATTTCACAATTTGTGCTAAAAAAGTATCCTTACCTACCCTAGTTGCTTTAAATTTAAAACTACCAGTTTTATTAATTGTCGCCCCAATAACTTCATCTCCTGGTTGCTTTTTCACAGGTAAACTTTCACCCGTTACCATCGCCTCATCAACCATTGAATTACCATCAATAACTTCCCCATCAACGGGAATTTTTTCCCCAGGACGCACCAAAATTATATCATTAATAATTACATCTTGAATAGGAACATCAATTTCTTTTCCATCCCGCACAACTCTAGCAGTTTTCGCTTGTAAACCTATTAATTTTCTAATAGCTTCCGAAGTTTGTCCCCTAGCGCGATGTTCCAAAAACCGCCCCAATAAAATTAAAGTGACAACCATTGCTGCAACTTCATAATAAACATGAGTTTCTAAACCTTGGGAAATAAAAAAACTAGGGAAAAGCGTAACCACTACAGAATAAAAATAAGCCGCACCAGTACCCAAAGCGATTAAAGTATCCATCGTTGCGGTGTGGTGTTTTAAAGACTTCCAACCATTTCTCAAAAACGAACCTCCACACCAAAACTGCACCGGAGTTGTTAATATTAACTGCAACCAAGGATGATGTAAAAAATCAGGAATAAAAGGTAATTTTAACCCTGTCATCATCGGTAAAGAACCGACAAACAGGAATGTGCTAATTATCCCCCCTGTCCATAATTTAAGCTTTAATTCTTGTTCTTCTGCTATTTTCTGGACTTGTGCCACATCATCTTCACCCTGTGCTTCTACCATAGAAAAAGATGAATAACCAGCATCTTCAATAGCAGCTTTAATTTCTGTTAAATTAGTCTGTTTTGGTTCATAATTAATTGTTGCTTGTTCTGCACCAAAATTAACATTGCACTCAATCACACCAGGAACTGCAAGTATAGCTTGTTCCACATTATTAGCACAGGAAGCACAACTCATTCCTTTGAGTTTGAGAGTAATATTATTCATAATTTAGAGTAGGGAATAGGGAATAGGGAATAGGGAATAGGGAATAGGGAATAGGTCTAATAAATTTCTCCCCATCTCCCTAACTATTAAGCTGGAGGATAACCAGCAGCAGTTAAAGCTTCTTTAATAGCAGTTTCTGAAGCTTGAGTATCGACATTGACAAGTTTGGTTTTGGGATCAGCTTCCACATTAGCGTTAGCATCTACGGCTTTAACTGCATTGGTAATATTGTTGGCACAAGCAGAACAAGCCATTCCCGGAACTGTAAGTTTGATTGTCATAACTTTAAACAAGAAAGTGAAAAAATCAAGTGAACAAAAAATTAAGGTTCAACTGATAACTGATAACTGATAACTGATAACTGTCACCTGTCACCTGTTACCTGTCACCTTTTGCAACTGCTGCAATTTCTCAAGTTGGGCTGTTTGCGTTTTGATGATAGCTTGAGCTAAATTGCGAATTTGTGGCTCATTAGCATTTTCAGCAGTTGTCTTTGCCATCTTCACTGACATTTGTTGATGGTGAATCATCTTCCGCAAAAATTCCTGGTCAAAGTTGGGGGCATTTTCTAAAGCTTCTAAACTCATCATTCCTCCCATACCGTTACCTCTACCCATACCACCCATACCACCCATGTCCATACAATTCATAGCACCAGCGGGCAATTCTGCGCCATATAACTGTTTGTACAAAGCTTGTAATTGCTCAATTTCTTGGGTTTGCTCGGTTTTTATCTCAGTGGCCAACGCTATTATCTGGGGATTTTTCGCCTTCTGTATGGCCAAATCTGCTATTTTCACCGTTTTCTGATCATGATGAACCATCATTTTCAGAAAACGCTGATCTTCCTGTTGCTGGGGCATGGTATGGGGCATGGTGTTTGTCTCACCAGCAGGGGTAGAAGGCGAATGTTGATGTGGTTGGGCTATGGCGCTATTGGTGAGGGATAAAGCGGCTAGTAAACCTAAAATACCAAAGTTGACTGATTTGTTAAGCATCACTTTTGCTCCTTTCGCTTCCCAAGGAAGGTTTAGGGCATTTCTGCCAAAAATCAGCAATTTGTTTTACCCATGTTACCAATTTTTGGCTGAGAGTCCTGTTGTGTTGTCTAATTTATCCTAAACCCTCTAGTCCACTAGAGAGTCTAGATTTATTTTACAAATCTTTAAATTTTAGTAAATCTTAATTAAATCTTAATTTAGACATTAATAGCCCTTGGATTATTCAAATACACATATTATCATAACCAGTCCAGAAGTCAAGACCCTTGGAAAATCGTTATCTGGAAAAAGCTTATTGACAGAAATTCTCAGAATTTTGGCGGTAAAAATGACTTGTGTAACTTTTTTGGCAAAATTATATTTAAATAATTTATATATTGGCGTTGATTAGTTTGCCGATTCTAATCACATCCAAAAGCAACTGGCAAAATAGCATCAGTTAAAATTGCACCTTTGAGGTTAGCACCTGTTAAATTTGCACCTCTGAGGGTTGCACCTGTTAAATTTGCACCTGCTAAATTGGCATATTTCAAATTAGCCCCAGTTAAATCAGTATTGGTTAAATTAGCTTCACTGAAATTAGCGCGGAATAAGTAAGAACTTCCTAAATGTGATTTAGTTAAATTTGCCTTATAAAAATTAGCTTGATAAAGATAGCTTTGCATTATTTCTGCTTCATACAAATTAGCTTCTGACAAGTCAGCATTAATTAAATTAGCACCCATCAAATTAGCAAAACTCAGATTACTGCGGATGAGTTTACTATCTGCTAAATCGACATTTTTTAAATTAGCGTTGTGAAAATCTGTCCCAATTAAATTAGCGTCTGTAATGATTGCACAGATGAGGTTAGCGGCTTTTAAATCAGCACCAATTAAAGTTACCTGAGATAAATTAGCCTGTGTCAAAATGGCATCTTGCAAATTAGCGAGACTCAAATTAGCTTGAGAAAAGTCAGCTTCGATTAACTTAGCGTGAGAGAGATTAGCACTACTTAAATTTGCACCTTGAAAATTTGTTCTGACCAATAAAGCATAACTTAAATTTACCTTATTTAAATTCACACCTTGGAGATTTGCACCCCGAAAGTTTTCTCCTACTAAGTTAGCGGTACTCAAATCAATTTCAATTTCCGGGTTTTCTTTTCTCCATCCTGTCCAAGTGACTGCACCTGATTTTAATAAAGTTAGATGTTGTTGATGTGCCATTTTTATTAATCCTTTTATTCTTGACGCTGACTTTGAGGAGTGCGGCCTGGTACATTTTCAATTGCGGTTAAAGCTCCTGCTGCACCGGCTAAAATATCTCGTTCCGTTCCTCCTAAATAAAGTCGCCCAAAACTGCCGACAGCTTGCACTTCCAGAATATTAATTGCGGCTGCTTTTTCCGCTTCATTAGCTGCCAGTGCAGCGTAAGCAGCGGGTTCAACTTCTAAAACATAGAGGGTTTGTCCTGCCAGTAGCAGTTGTCCGCGACGGGTACGGTTGATGAGTTGGGTTTGGTAAGCGTCAATGTTGCGGATGATCTGGCTAGAAACCACACGGGGTTTAAGACAGTCTTCTTTTCTGACTCCCAACAAGTCTAAAATCGCTTGTCCTGCGGCTCGTGTTTCTCCTTGAGAACCGGAATGTATTTCCAAAAGTCCATAAAGTCGTTCTACTATCTGCACTCCCGGACGGACAGAAGCGGATTTTAAAGCTACGTCTGTAACTTTATTGATTTCAATACCGGGTGAGATTTCAATCCACAGGGATGTATCCCCTGGTAATGGTAAAAAACCTTGGGCTACTGTTCCCATATATGCTGCGTGTTGCGGTTGCAGGTTGTCTAGAAATACGAAACTGCGTAATTCTATGCCCAAAGTGTTTTTCTCCAGTTATGAGTATGAGTATGTAATATATGAGTTTACCGATAAAGGCTGCATCTGAGAAGAAGGAGATCAAGGAGTCAGAAGGCAGAAGGCAGGAGGCAGGAGGCAGAAGGCAGGAGGTAAAAGTCGAGGCAGAGCCTCTTGGTGGCATTCCCAGTCAGAGACTGGGAACGAGATAACGAAATAACTTCTCCCTGCCCTTTGCTCCCTATTCCCTATTCCCTATTCCCTATTCCCTATTCCCTATTCCCTTAAAACGGTGTTACTGTTTGTAAATGCAGATTTGTCCCGGTGTGGGGATGTTTAAATGTGATTTCTCTGGCGTGTAGATGTAATCGAGTAGCGTTAGCATTGCAACCATATAGGCGATCGCCTAATATATTAATTCCCAATCCTGCTACATCCGCAGCATGAACCCGTAATTGATGAGTTCTTCCTGTTAGGGGTTTAAATTCTACACGGGTGTAATTTCCTTTTTTTCCGATAACTCGAAATTCCGTTACACTGGGTTTACCTTTTTCCCAATCTACTTTTTGATAAGGTCGGTTTTCAGGATCTCCCCACAATGGTAAATTAATAATACCTTTTTCTCCTTGTTCTGTGGTCAGTGAACCTGCAATAATCGCTTCATATATTTTATGTATTTGTCGGTTGGCAAATTGCTGATTTATCTGTGCATAGGTGTTTTGATCCCGTGCTAAGATTAAAATCCCAGATGTTTCTTGATCTAAACGATGCACTGACATTAATTCCCAATCATACAAATTTCGTAAACGACTTAAAACACTGTCTTGGTTTTCTACATACCGCCCTGGTACTGATAATAATCCCGGTGGTTTATTCACTGCAATTAACCATTCATCTTGATAAATAATTTCTAAGTTTGAAAAATCAGAAGTTGCAATTTTTAAACCAGATAGCAAAAACCCCATCAACGGTTGACATCTTTCAACACAAGCACCATAAAATTTTCCTGGAATCTTATCTTGAATTGTATCCTGAATTGTATCCTGAATTTTATCATATTCTGAAGATTCACCCCACCAAAATTCCGCCATTGCTAGGGGTTTTAAGTGATGAGTTGCTGCATAATGTAACAACTTGGGAGCGCAACATTCACCTGTACCTGTAGGTGTTCCTGTTGGTATTAATTGTTGGATAGATAAAGATTTTCCATAAAAATTAGTTAATTTATAAGCTGCGTGCATTTGGTTTTGTAATTCCCTGGATAGCTCTTTTCTCTGTTGTTTGAGTTCTCTAATTCTGTTATTTGTGGCTGTTATTTTATCATGTAAAGGCTGTAAAACTTCATTTTGACGACGTTTGAGGTATTTTCTTTCAATTCCCTGCTGACGGCTTTCTGCTTCTAGTTCTGCTAAAGCAAGTTCTAACTTTTCTCCTGTGAGGTTTTGTTGATATTGTTGGCGTTTTTCTTGTCGTTGTTTTTTACTATAATTATGTTCTAAACTCATGTTGTCTAACTGTTGTTGAAATTTAGCAGCTAAGGTTTCATATTGTTGTCGTTCTGGAATTTGTTGAAGTTGAATAATTTCCTGTTTAATTTTTTCCAATTCTATTAAAGTTTGCTTTTCTGCTAAAGCTATTTCTGCTCTTCCGGGAATAGGTGAAACCCAACCTGCAACTACACTTAAACCATTTAAAAGACCAGAAAAAGCTTTAATAACTCTTTGTTCACCGTTGGGTAATTCAACTAATAGAATACCATACATTTTCCCTTCATTATTATAAAGTTGATTTTCCCGAATTTGCTGCATTAAACTTTTAGCAATAGCTTCACTTAACGCCGTGCGTGGTAATTTCAGAAGTTCCCCTGTTTGGGGACATTTTCCCTCATAGTAATAGTTAGGTGGTGCAAGTTCAACCTCCATATCTGGGTTAATAAAATCTGATAAATGATGTAAAATTACCATCTGAAAATTACCATCTATTTTATTTACCTAAAAATTTAGCTTTCATTTCTTCCAAGTCTTTATCTATAGCATCGTTATTAGTAGAATTATTGGTAGAATTATTAGTAGTCACAGATGGTTGTGGTGTCACATTCTGCGGTTGCACTTTACCACCTGTAAACTGTGTTTTGATTTCTAATAATTCTTGCTCAATTTTACTAGAAGTTTGAGAAGAAACTGTAGGTTGAGAAGTTGAAGGTTTTTGTTTAACTGGTTGAGTAATTATTGTCGGTGGGATAACTGCGGAAGTTTGAATATTTAAATTGTTATTTATGTTATTTAAATCTTGCAGAACTTCCTCAGTTGTTTGATAACGCCGACCAGGGATAGTTTCTACCATTTTATCAATAATATTACCCAATTCGTTACTAACGGGAGTTGGTAAATTTTGTCGCCATATCCAAGCAGCGTTATGGGTATCGTAACTATCAAAAGGCGATCGCCCTGTTAATAAATTAATACAAGTTACTCCCAAACTATAAATATCACTGGCAAAAATTGCCCTTCCCCGCATTTGTTCTGGTGCAACATATTCAGGACTACCTATACTTGTTCCTGTATGATTTAAAGCTGTACTTGTAAAAGATTTTGCAGCCCCAAAATCAACAATTACTAACTTATTATCATTAATACGACGAATAATATTTTCTGGTTTAATATCGCGGTGAATGACTTGTTTACTATGACAAAATTGTAATACATTTAATAAATCATTCAACAATTGTCGAATTTGATTTTCATTAAAAGTACCTTTGTTTATTAATTCATGAGCTAAATTTTGCCCATCAATAAATTCTTGGACTAAATACTGTCTGTCATCTTGAGTACAATAAGCCAACAGCGCGGGAATTTGGGGATGTGTTCCCAATTCATCTAACTGAATAGCTTCCTGATTAAATAACTCTATTGCTTTTTGTACCGTATTTGTACCCTGTGCTTGGGGAAAAAATTGTTTAATTACACAGGGAGGTTTTGAGGGTTTATCCTCATCCACCGCTAAAAAAGTCCTACCAAAACCACCTTGTCCGATGGGTTTGATAGGGCGGTAACGTTCTTTTAAAAGTAACTTAGTACCGCAAGTTAGGCAAAACTTGACATCATCAGGGTTTTCCGGTTTGGAACAATGGGGGTTAAGACAGTAACTCATAAAGGCGATCGCTCACTTATCTATATTGTGCCTTGTGCTTTGTTAAATGTTAATTGTTAAGATTATTCAATAAAAGCATAGTTTAACAAAAAAAATAAACAAATTGGACTTTGATAATCATGAAAAATCAATTTTCTTGGACTCAACAATGGTATCCTATTAGTCCCAACCAAGTAGCACAAAATTTACTTTGGGTCTAGTCTGATCATAGTTTAACAGCATTTACAGATTGCACATCCAAATAACCAGCTACCATTCCCGACACAGAACTGGATATTAATGTAAGCGACTGGTTTATGTTTGAAGCACTAATATGTTAATTATCATCAGCTTGTTAGTAAAATTACTCATATAATTGGCAGTAATATCAACAATTATTGCTGTTTGTAGTTCTTTGGCATTTTATTTATTAGATGATCCTAGTAATTATATTGTGTAACAATACCTTAGCCATTTTCCCGTAGGTTGGGTTGAACGAAGTAAAACCCAACTTATTTGTTGGGTTTCGTTCCTCAACCCAACCTACAAATCAAGATATTTTTGATTTTGGCAAAGGTATTGGTGTAAAAATCAGAATTACCTAAAAGTTTAAAGTTTAATTTGCACAAGTTTTTATATTTTTTATATTAAATTGATAAAATCTTTATTTTCTTCAAAATTTTATATGTTAAGCTAACCACCATTACGGTAAATAAAGTACCAAAACTTTTTACAGGGATATCTTCAAGATATAAACGTTAATTCATGCCAAGGGTAGATCACTTGAAATAAAAGATAATTGTCCCTGCTGAATTAACAATCAAACCACATCTAATCCATGTTATTGGTACTCATACAGGGGCATTTTATTAGTTGGTGAGCAGTCCAGATAGCTAATTATCAATAATCATCATAGACCAAATAAATTTAGCATTATATCTGGACTGATTTAGTAGCCGAAATATCAAAACCTAATTCACTTTTTCCAACCTATTGAGGATTAACAGATGGTTCTTACTTTGAGAAAAACAATTCGTGATATTGTCTTCAGTAATCGCCAATTAGCAAAATTGTACTACTCAGTTAGCTTGACTCAACCTGTTTTACCACACTGGGTAGGTAATGACTACTACCGCACAAAATCATCATGGGAATTACAACCCCATCTCTGTCCATGTGATCTTGAATTAATCGAATATTTGCAAAAATATAATATTCAGGATCGGACAGTATTTCATTTTGGTACAGGCGCTCATCACATTTTAGGATTAGAAAATCAGAAGTTAGCAAAACCCAATGAAATTATTGGTATTACTGCTTCTATGCCTGAACATGAAGCTTATGTGCAAATGTGCCGTAAAAATCGCCAACTAGCTAAATTTTACAAGGTACTTTGTACAGATATCTACACTCTCACAGATCGTTCTTTACCAATGTTAGATGTGGTTGCACTCTTTCATATTGGTGAATTTTATATGGCTGAAGAAGCTCCCTTTGTGCATCATAATGATGAATCAATGGTTGATTTATTTCTCAGAAAATTGAATCCTCACGGGAAAATACTGTTCTATACACAGTCTGTAGGTTATGCTAAAGCTGAAGAAATCATCGAATCATTTACAGCCCAAGGTAAAATTTACCTAGTTGAAAAATACAAGAGTCTTTTGGTTTATGCTCAGAAACAGTAAGTTGAATCAAGCAGTGATGTGATATTAATTTAGAATAGGTAATATTTAGATCCCCCCAACCCACTTTTTAAGGGGGGCTAATACCAATTCTCTGTAATAAGAGTGATTCAAGCGTTTTTAATAGAAACAATGGTGTGGTTATAAGATACGGTTGGGTTCTTTTTTTCTTAAAACAGTACGATAATTAAGTGTTTATCCTAAAGCTGTATGAAATTCAGTAACTTCAGATTGCCCTAAAAAGGATTTTACCTCAACTGCTATTTTTTGACCTTCCTTTTCTGCTCCTAATTGTTATATTAGTAGCGACTGTCTTGATTGTCAAGCGATCGTAAAGGAAAAATTTAAAGTCTAGGAAAAAAGTCAGAAAATAGAGGATAAAAACAAAGCAAAACAAAACAGGTAAATTATAGATGGCTATAAATTACC
>NZ_JACJPU010000090.1:0-7052 GCF_014696235.1 Sphaerospermopsis sp. FACHB-1194
GAAAATTTCTTTGCCATCTCTTGAAATCCCAAAAAATGCACACTTTTTCCGGTATACCCTTCAAAACCCTTGCACTAATTTCTGTGTTTATCAGCCTCTAACCTTTGATATATCAAGGTTTTAGGTTTATTCAGCAAACCCTAATTGGGAATTGGGGAGAAAAATTTTAGATTTTAGATTTTAGATTTTAGATTTTAGATTTTAGATTTTAGATTTTAGATTGGAGTTGAGAAAAACAATCCAAAATCCTTGCAGCCAAAATTCAAAATAAATAACTCTTGACTTCTGACTTCTTTAAGGGCGTTCGCGAAGCGTGCTGGAAGCATCAGCATTCGGGCGATAAATTATCAATTTTATCAACAGGTGATTTTCCTGTAAGGGCGAAGCATTCGGGCGATAAATTATCAATTTTATCAACAGGTGATTTTCCTGTAAGGGCGAAGCATTCGGGCGATAAATTATCAATTTTATCAACAGGTGATTTTCCGAATGCTTCGCCCCTACGACTCCTGACTTCTGCTGTATTTGCAAGGGGTTGATTTTACAGACTTGGTGGCAAAATCAAATTATCAATTTGATGAATTACACCGTTACTTGCTGGAATATCTGCTTTTGTTACTTGAGCATCATTCACAGATACTCCCTTAGAAGGATTGACTAGAACCTTAATGGGATCTCCTTGTAAGCTGGTGACTTCTCCAGATTTTAAATCACTAGAAAGAACTCTACCTGGTATGACATGATAAGTTAAGATTTTCACCAAAATCTCTTTGTTCTCTGGCTTTAACAAATCCTGCACCGCGTCCTGTGGTAGTTTGGCAAAGGCTTCATCTGTGGGCGCTAAAATTGTAAATGGTCCAGCACCTTGCAAAGTTTCTTTAAGTCCAGCCGCTTCTAAAGCTTTGATGAGGGTTTTAAAATTACCTGCTGATTCAGCAACTTCTACAACGTTTTTGGTTTCTGTGGTCTGGGTTGGTGGTGTGACTCTTGGAGTTTCGCTAGGTGCAGTACCACGGTTGTAAGGAGGTTCGTTGAAAATACTTGGTCTAGGATTCAGCACTCCATCGCCGCTAGACTGGGCTATCTGTGTTGTAATTGTTGTAATTGTTGTAATTTTGATGTTGGCATCATGATTTGGCACTACTTCTGCTCTAGATGGTAAAGTAATCAGGAGATTAACTCCTGTTACTCCCAGTATTCCAGCGATATTGGTCAATAATTTGCTGTAATTAGCCTTCATAAGTTTTTTTGTCTTTATTTTTGACAAGTTACATAAAAACTTATAACATTTCATTAAACCAAGGGAATAGGGAATTGGGTGTACGGATTATTGTTCAATAATTAAATAGGATTCCTATATCAGCTAATGCCTACTATTAGCATTTTGGGGATGACGGTTTGTTGTACGTTGTTGATCTGTCTGAATTATCGTCGCATCTACCAGTTATTTATGGGCAACTATACTTTTTAAACACATCTAATTTTACTCAGACATAAAATTAGATAATTATAATAATAAATTGTCCTCTTGAAATATTTACAGTTATCAGTGAAGAAAGACGGACATTTTTGTTTTCACTCAATAGGTAAGATTAATTTTGTTTGCATAATTATAATTATCAAAAAATGTAAATATTAATTGTTTTGGAGTGGTTCAAAATATTATAATAAATCACCATACTTAAATTTTATGATTTTTATGGTTTCATGATTTTTCATGAAAAATGATTAGTGTTAACCGCCTCTGTAGTCAAAGCTGTTTCATGGAGAGTTAAAATACCCATTAGCAGATAATTATAAATTCTCAATTTTCAAGTAATCCCAAAAATTACATCAATCACACACTGAATAGTTACTAGAAAAATTACTTAAACTCAAGATAGAATTGTAAAATAGATAAATAAGTTAGTTAGCACGGAAGAGAATATGCTGGAATTATATCAGTGGGAACTATCTCAATATTCAGAAAAAGTGCGTCTATGCCTTGATTATAAAGGCTTAGAGTATCGCAAAATTGAAGTCACTCCCGGAATTGGACAAGTAGAATTGTTTCGTTTGACTGGTCAGAAACAAGTACCAGTATTAAAGGATGGACATAGATATATTGTAGATTCGACGGAAATTGCTAAGTATTTAGACTCGGAATACCCAGATCGTCCACTGATACCAAAGGATAAGAAAAAACGCGCTCAGGCGTTATTATTAGAAGATTGGGCAGATGAGACAATGGGAATTAAGGGTAGAAAAGCTTTGTTTGCTGCGATCAGTCAAGATCAAAATTTCCGCAAATCTTTATTACCAGTCTCCACACCAGATATTTTGAAATCTGTGGTTGAAGGTGTACCAGGTGATTTTCTCAATGTCTTGGGTTTTGGGGTGGGTTTTACTCCTGATATCATAAATTCTGCGATCGCTAGTTTAAAACAAGATTTAGAAATCCTCACAGAACTATTAGCAGATAGTCCTTATCTGTTGGGAGATGAACCCACTATAGCTGATTTAGCAGTTGCAGGATTATCAATATTATTGAAGTTTCCACAAGGTCCTTATTTGGATTTACCAGAATCTCTCAGAGGTAAAGGATTACCAATTTTAGCCGATAATCCTGATTATGAACCATTTTTCACCTGGCGCGATCGCCTCTATGAACAATTCAGAAAACCCTTAACAGGTAAACCCCCCGCTACCGGAAGCGCACCTACTTCGATAGAAATTGATTAATTTAGGTGACTGGTGACTGGTGACTGGTGACTGGTGACTGGTGACTGGTGACTGGTGACTGGTGACTGGTGACTGGTGACTGGTGACTGGTGACTGGTGACTGGTGACTGGTGACTGGTGACTGGGAAGATGAATAACCGAATTACCAATTCCCAATTCCCAATTCCCAATTCCCAATTCCCAATTCCCAATTCCCAATTCCCAATTCCCAATTCCCAATTCCCAATTCCCAATTCCCCATTCCCAATTACCTATCTAAAATGAATTCAGGACAACCATTAGGTTCAGTTATTGAAGGTTCTCTCACTGGAGGTTTAGAAGTAAGATTACACCCGGATATCTCTGTAGAAGATATGCGGGTAGGTAAATTTCTTGTAGTTCAAGGGGTGCGATCGCGTTTTTTCTGTATGCTAACAGATGTATCTTTAGGAACAGCAAATGCGCGAATTATCGCTAACCCCCCTGGTTGGGAAGATACTTTTTTACGGGAGATTTTAGCGGGAAGCGGTACTTATGGGATGATCAACCTCGCACCCATGTTGATGTTTACCCCGGAAACCAATGAATCTTTTTTCTCTGTTAACGGTAAATCTTTCAATACCTTTGTACCATCTGCTACAGGTTTAGCTTCTTTCCAACCTCAAACCAGCACTACAATGGAATTGCTACCTGTAAAAACTATACCTAGTCATTTTAGCCAAGTTTACGAAGCTAATGAAGAGGATTTTCGGCGGGTGTTTGGTTGGGAAGATGACCCCCACAGAAACAACTTCTCTATCGGTAAACCCTTAGATATGGATGTACCGATTTGTATTGATTTAAACCGTTTTGTGGAACGAAGTAATGGCGTTTTTGGTAAATCTGGGACTGGTAAATCGTTTCTGACACGCTTACTTTTAGCCGGTGTGATTCGTAAAAATGCCGCTGTTAACTTAATTTTTGATATGCACTCAGAATATGGTTGGGAAGCAGTGGCAGAAGGTAAAGAAGTTAACACGGTTAAAGGTTTAAAACAGTTATTTCCTGGTAAAGTCGAAGTTTATACTCTTGATCCAGAATCAACTAAGCGTAGAGGTGTCAGGGATGCACAAGAACTATATTTAAGTTATGAACAAATAGAAGTAGAAGATATTAAGTTATGTGCTAGAGAGTTAGGTATTACCGAAGCAGCTTTAGACAATGCTAATATCTTATGTAATGAGTTAGGTAAATCTTGGATTCCTCAATTGTTCAACATGACCAGTGAGGATATTAAAATGTTTTGTGAAGACAAGCCAGGACATCCAGGCTCAATCACTTCTTTGCAGCGTAAATTATTACGTTTAGATAGTTTAAAATATATGCGGGCAGTTTGTCCCCAGAACTATATTAAAAAAATAGTACAATCTTTGGAAGCTGGCAAAAATGTAGTGATAGAATTTGGGTCTCAGTCAAATATGCTCTCTTATATGTTAGTGACGAATATGATCACCAGACGTATACATGAGCATTATGTCAAAAGAGCAGATAAATTTCTGCAAAGCAAAAATCCCTTGGATCGGCCAACACCATTAATGATTACAATAGAAGAAGCCCATCGTTTTCTTGATCCCGCAGTGGTTCAAAGTACCATCTTTGGGACTATAGCTAGGGAACTGAGGAAATATTTTGTAACACTTTTGGTAGTTGATCAGCGTCCGTCTGGGATAGATAATGAAGTTATGTCCCAAATTGGTACTCGCATCACTGCTTTACTTAACGACGAGAAAGATATTGATGCTATTTTTACAGGTGTATCGGGTGGGGGAGCTTTGCGTTCAGTCTTAGCTAAGTTAGATTCTAAACAACAAGCTTTAATTTTAGGTCATGCCGTACCCATGCCAGTAGTAGTGCGTACACGTCCCTATGATACGGTGTTTTATGGGGAAATTGGTGATCAAGTTTGGGAAGAAAAGTCAGATGCAGAAGTTTTTGCGGCCGCAGAACTCGCTAAAGCTGACTTAGGTTTTTAGTAATTCAAGGGTGATTGGTGATTGGTGATTGGTGATTGGTGACTGGTGATTGGTGATTGGTGATTGGGGAAAATAAGATATTACTTCTTGCCTTCTGCCTTCTGTCTTCTGCCTCCTGAACTCCTGAACTCTTATAAATTCGTGACATCCCTCCATTGGGGTAGCTTGATAAGTTCGGTTATCCGGCCACTTGTAAGCAACAGAAGAGGGGTTTTTAACGTCACTATAGATATGTGGTACTCCTGTAGGGGCGAAGCATTCGGAAAATAGCCTGTTCAGAAAATTGATAATTTATCGCCCGAATGCTTCGCCCTTAGAGGAAAATAGCCTGTTCAGAAAATTGATAATTTATCGCCTGAATGCTTCGCCCTTAGAGGAAAATAGCCTGTTCAGAAAATTGATAATTTATCGCCCGAATGCTTCGCCCTTAGAGGAAAATAGCCTGTTCAGAAAATCGATAATTTATCGCCCGAATGCTTCGCCCTTAGAGGAAAATAGCCTGTTCAGAAAATCGATAATTTATCGCCCGAATGCTTCGCCCTTAGAGGAAAATAGCCTGTTCAGAAAATTGATAATTTATCGCCCGAATGCTTCGCCCTTAGAGGAAAATAGCCTGTTCAGAAAATTGATAATTTATCGCCTGAATGCTTCGCCCTTAGAGGAAAATAGCCTGTTCAGAAAATTGATAATTTATCGCCTGAATGCTTAGTCCTGACGACTCCTGACTCCTGCTATAGTTAGGGTTTTAAGGAAGTTGAAAATAAAATTTAGCAGCCAGTCCATTCTACTATATAATAGGAAGATTTAGCTGCTGCTCTTTACTATCTGCCAAATTTACCGTACCATAAGAAAAGTAAAACTCATACTGACTTCGTGTTTGACAAATGCTGTCATCCGCAAAAGAAAGGAAGAATTCTTGAAAACCAACCAGTGTGCTTCTAAGATATTCCAAAATTAAAGGAGGGTTGGGGGAACCCATGCCAGGGTAGCACCGTCGTGACAACGGCTATATAAATAAATAGATTGCTTATAGTAGCTTTGATGATGTCTATGGATGTGTATGCCACCCTTATTAATTCACCCTAGTTGAGAAAAGATTGATTTTGTATAGGGAGTAGAGGACAACGCACCAATGCCTACTGTTAACAACGAAAATGAAAACCTGAATGCCAAATTTACGGCTGATATGGTGCGAACCTATCTGCGGGAAATTGGACGTGTGCCACTGCTAACCCGTGAGCAAGAGATTGTTTATGGGAAGCAGGTGCAGCAAATGATGACGCTTCTGGAAGCTAAAGAAGCTTTAGCGAAAAAACTAGACCATGAACCTAGTTTAGCAGAATGGGCTGCCCATGTTAACCAATCAGAAAATGAAGTTAAACATACGGTGGCGTTAGGTAAGCGAGCCAAGCAAAAAATGATTGAAGCGAATTTGCGCTTGGTTGTGGCTATTGCCAAAAAATACCAGAAGCGAAATATGGAATTTCTGGATTTAATCCAGGAAGGAACATTAGGTTTAGAACGGGGGGTAGAGAAATTTGATCCCATGCGGGGTTATAAATTCTCGACTTATGCTTACTGGTGGATTCGGCAAGCGATTACACGAGCGATCGCTCAACAAGGTCGCACTATCCGCTTACCTATCCATATTACCGAAAAGCTGAACAAAATTAAAAAGGTGCAACGGGAGTTGGCGCAAAAGTTGGGCAGGTCCCCAACACCAACAGAAATCGCCAAAGAACTGGAATTAGAACCTGCTCAGATTCGTGAGTATCTGAATATGGCACGTCAACCAGTTTCTTTAGATGTGCGGGTTGGTGATAACCAAGACACCGAACTGCAAGAAATGTTGGAAGATGAAGGTCCATCTCCAGAATATTACACCAATCAGGAATTTTTGCGCCAAGACTTAAATAACCTGTTGGCAGAACTCACACCCCAACAACGGGAAGTTTTAGCTTTACGGTTTGGTTTAGAAGATGGTAATGAAATGTCCTTGGCGAAAGTTGGTGAACGGTTGAAACTTAGCCGTGAGCGAGTCCGTCAACTAGAACATCAAGCACTTGCACATTTACGCCGTCGTCGCGCCAATGTTAAAGAATACGTTGCCAGCTAAAAGCGTAGACAAGCACCTGCTTGTGAGAAAATATGACTTTTGGCGGGTTGCCTCCTGATTTCAGGGGGCAATTTTTTTAGTTAGGGTTTGCTGAATAAACCTAAAACCTTGATATATCAAAGGTTAGAGGCTGATAAACACAGAAATTAGTGCAAGGGTTTTGAAGGGTATACCGGAAAAAGTGTGCATTTTTTGGGATTTCAAGAGATGGCAAAGAAATTTTC
>NZ_JACJPU010000091.1:0-7015 GCF_014696235.1 Sphaerospermopsis sp. FACHB-1194
GATTAAGTGTTGTTGGCATCCATAATTAGACATTTTTCTGATTTTCGATATTGTCCTGTATAATAACATGAAGTTTTAATCAAGATTGGATGAATTATTCTATACAATTTTGAATGTGGCTAAAGCCCATCAATCGCTTTAATGCGACTAAAGTCCCTATCGACTTATCCCCATGTCTAAAAGCCTGGGGCTTGCGTCTCGTTTCAGGGTCATGGAAAAAATTGGCCAAAAGATACTTGTCCATAGTTGATTATGGACAAGCACAAACCGGACAAAGACTGCTTTTACTTATTCAGACTCTCCTGAGAATTTGAGGTGATTTCCATTCTGCCATCATTTGCTGTTGCTCCCGATTAATGATGGATCAGTAGCACCATCTACGGTAGCGGCGGTTTTTGGTTCGGGGAAAACGAATCTTAACAAAGGAGGAGCTAAGAAGGTAGTAAGAATTACCATCATAATAATTGCTGCTCCTAGTGGTTTTGAGAGAGCGCCACTAGCTGCACCAACACCGGCAAATACCAAACCTACTTCACCTCTGGGAATCATACCCACACCGATGGCTAAACGGTTAATACCTGGTTGACCAAATACGGCCAAACCTGTGATCACTTTACCAATAATGGCGACTGTGATCAGGAAGATTGCCATAATTAAACCTTCTCTGTTGGTGGGAATAGCTGGGTTTAAAACTCCTAAGTCGGTTTTTGCGCCGACGGCGACGAAGAAAACTGGAACTAGCATATCCGCAATGGGAAGAACTTGATTTTGTAGTTCTTTGCGTTTATCGGTTTCTTCAAGAACTAAACCTGCTGCAAATGCTCCCAGAATTGCTTCTAAGTTGATGACATCAGCAATGTAGGCCATGATGAAGGCGAAAATGAACGCTGGGATAACTACTCCACCGCGTGTTTTGAGTAGATCGGCGATCGCTACAAAGGTTTTATTGAAAATGTTACCCAGGATGACTGCACCAATCAGAAAAGCTGTGGCGCTCACGATCAAATAAATGACGTTGCTTACATCTACTGCGCCATCTTTGGCCAAACTAGCAACTACGGCTAAAACGATGATTCCCAATACGTCATCTATTACCGCTGCACCGAGAATTATCTGGCCTTCTTTGGAATTTAACCTTCCTATTTCTGATAGCACTTTGGAGGTAATACCGATACTGGTAGCTGTCAAAGCTGCACCGGCAAAAATTGCGGGTACTGCACTGATACCAAAGATGATCATTAAACCTGCTGTACCTGCGGCAAAGGGTACTACTACGCCCACTACTGCGACTACAAAAGCTTGGATACCGACTTCCATTAAGTCTTTTAAATTAGATTCCAAGCCAATTTCAAACAGCAGGATAATTACACCCAGTTCGGCTAAAACTGAAATTACCTCTGACTGTGCTGCAAAAACCTGGGGAGTTGCTTCTGGAGTTAAACCAGCGGTGATTTGCAGGAATGTCATAATTAAGGAGTTGGAACTGTCTGTACCTCCTTCTGGAAATACCAACAGATGCAAAACCGATGTACCGACTAGCACGCCACCAACGAGTTCACCTAAAACGGGTGGTAAACCGATTTTATTGGATAGTTCGCCTCCCAGTTTGCTGGCGAAATAAATTACTACTAAACTCAGTAGCACGGCTGCTACTACCATTGAACTGTCTACGGGTTCTGTGGCTGTGGCATTAGCCAATAGGGGAACTGTAAAGTTGATTGTGTTCAAAAACTGCATTGCTTCTGTGAATATCCTTCTTTAGTTATTTGTACCTTGTTATGGAAACTATTTCATAGGTCTTCATGTATTGGCAGTCCTAACACAAACGATAAGTTATTTAATATATTTACTCTGCTAATACAATATATAAATTCAGTAGAGGGTAAATTCTGTTGTATAGATTAGATAGGTCTATGTAGGGTGTGGCTGTAAACAATGATGATGTTACTTGCTAAAGGGTGCTAGGAATGAATGAGAAAGAACTGAAACTAGGTAAATACCTGACTTTAGAAGATTTTTGTACCTGTACTCAGACTTATCAAAAATATGCTCAATATATCAACCCTTTCCCTCAGAATATTCTAGAGACTATTCCGGCTTTACAAGATTTAAATAAGTTGATCATTGATCCTGTTATTGATAATTACGGCAGGGACAAGTTTATTTTAACTTATGGTTTTTGTTCTGCTGATTTAAAGAAGTTTTTGGAGAAAAAAGATCCATTGACGGGTGAAAAAAATGGTCGGGTTGCACCTAAGTTAGATCAGCATATCAGTTATGAAATTAACAAGAATGGTAAATATTATTGTGAAAGATTGGGTGCTGCTTGTGATTTTATGATTGCAGATTTACCTAGTGAATGTTTGGTAGATTGGATTTTACAGCATAAGTTACCTTTTGATTCTTTGTATTTTTATGGTAGCACTAGACCGATTCATGTTAGTTATGGATTGCAGCATAAACGGGATATTTGGACGTTTGGGGATGTGAGACAACCGACGAAGAAGGGGATTGAGCATTGGGTGAAGTTGGCGAAGGAGATATGATGTTTCTGGGAATTAGGGGAATTGTTTGAGGCGATCGCCCGGTGAAAATTAAGTGAAAATTAAGTGAACATCAGGTGACAATTATTTTATTTTTGGTATAATTTTTTATTATGCTTGTGTTCCTATTATGATTGATTAGTTTGTAGTGAGGAATTTATTCCTCATTTGAGGACTAAAGTCCTCACTACGAAATATTATCAATCAGAAGTCGGGTATCTGATCATTAACTGTGGAGTTAAATCTAATGACACAAATTACAACCACAAATTTTGAATTAATTCAACCTTCAGCTAATCATCAAACTTTGACAGATGAGCAGTTTATGTTATTAAAGGAGGACGGAAATCTTTATGAATATGTGGATGGAGAGCTAGTTATTGTGGCAAATTCAGGTTTAGAACATGGTTATTTAGCTCTAACTCTCGGATATTTTTTAACTGGTTTTGTGCGCGAACATAAACTTGGTATAACTTGCGATTCTAGCACTGCTTTTAAAATGAAAACTGGTAACAAAAGATCCCCTGATCTGGCTTTTATTGATAAAGAAAGATTACAAGGTTTAAAACGACTACCCAAGGGTTTTTTTGATGGCGCTCCTGATTTAGCTGTAGAAATTATTTCTCCTAATAATACTTTTGAGGAAATTCATAATAAATTAGTAGAGTATTTTGAAAATGGAACTCGTTTAGCATGGGTGATATTACCAGATGAAGAATGTGTATTAGTTTATCGCAAACCTAAACCATCACAGCTTTTACAATTAGAAGATAGTCTTGATGGAGAAGATGTGATTCCTAATTTTCATCTTCCTTTGACAGAGTTATTTCAAGAATTGTCTTTTTAAATATGGATTCTCAACTATGGACACTATGGACAGACTCAGTGAACTTATAGCTAAGACCGAAAAATTACTAGATCAATTAAAATCCACTTTTGAAATATATGAAGGATTTCAATATCAGAGAGATGATAGAAACCTAGAATGGCAAAACTTCCGAGAAAAAATATCTCAGGATCAAATAGAAATATTAACAGCAATAGCTACACAAGAAAACCTGCAAGATACGATCAAAAAAATTGCCGAAAGAAATATTACCATGCCCAGCTTACTAATTGATGATATTAATAAAATAGCCTATGATACCCTGGGAGAAATAATTATTGAGACAAATAATGAAATACCAAAAATAGCTAATGACTATTTATTAATGGTGGAAACAATGATATCAAGCCTGTAGGGTGCGTTGGGTGGTGATAATTTTTCACAAAACAAGCTACAAACCCAATGTAACGCCTCAATTATATCATCAATTCGGTGCTTTACGCTGTCGCTAACTTACCCTACTGTTCTAATTTGGAAGTCACAATAAATCTTATTTTCCTAACAAATTAAAGAATGTTTCTTTATCCATACCAACATCTTGAATCATTCCCATTAAAGTACCTTGTTTAATATCTTTACCCGAATGAATAGGAATCACAACTCTACGCCCATCATTATGCTTGTAAATCGCGTGACTTCCCTTTTGACGATCAAAATAAAAACCTATTTTTTCAATAACTTTAATAAATTCTTTAGCTTTGACACTCGGAAAAATACTCATACTAAAACACTTAATGGCTTAACAATAATATCTTCTTTAGGGATAGATTGACCATCAGCTATTAAACTTTCAAGATATAATTCAATAGCTTCTTGAATATTAGCGATCGCCTCTTCAAAAGTATCTCCTTGAGAATGACAACCTTTCAAAAGAGGACAAAAAGCATGATATCCTCCCTCTTGTTCTCTTTCCAGAATAACGGTGTAATTATAAACTTGTTTGCTATGATTACTCATACTGTAATTTCCTCATTAATCACTTTTTCATTATAAACCATCTTTTCAAATATCCTCTAAAACTACAACTAATTCCTCTCACCATCTATCCCCGCAACATCACCATTTTCCACCACTTCCATCACCTTTTCTCTCTCTTTCTTCCGATTATTCATAGCATTTTTAAACAACTTCAACTTATAAGGATCAGCATCTTTACACCAATATAATTTATATCCCTTAATCACAGTAAAATGTTCCTTTAAACATTTCTGCCACCCTGAAAGATGACTAATACTTTGCCAATTTTCAAACAGTCCTCTTTCCTCTTCCTGAAGCGTTAATTTTACCAACTTATCATACAATGGATAATCAGGAGTTACTAAAGTTTCTAATTGATGCAATACCGGCGGATCATCATCAACATCATATTCTCTATAGGTAACTTGTAAATCCCGTAAATCAATTTTCATTGATCTATATAATGTCGGGTGAGGTTCATGATCAAAATCAGGATAACACAAATAGGAAATCTTTGGTGTTTGCAAATGGAATTTAATCACATTTGCTTCTTCTAACCTACCAATAGTCCGACTAGCGCAACCTTCATATAATCGTAATAAAGGATCAAGTGCTTGTAACGCAGAAATGTGAACCCAAAGAGAATTATTTAATTTTTTCCCAATTTTACTTTCTTGACAACGTTGAATAATTAACTCTGTATTTCCCACACTTTTTAACATTTGATCCGCATCTGAACACGCCTGTTTATAACTACTATATAATCCTAGAACATCTTCTTGAACTGCTGGCGGTAGTTTTGATAATCTGGGACGATGACTAAACTTTGTTAATGCTAAATAAACTAATAAATCTTGACGACGTTTATCTGCGATCGCTTCCCATTCTTCTGAGTCTGTCGCTTTAATAATCACTTGGAAAGCTCGTCTTAAACTACTAAAATGTTGACAAATTTCCTCTTCTTGGGCTAACTCTCCCTTACCAGGTATTCTACCCCGTTCAGTCATAAAATTCATCAAAGGTGTTAACAATTCTCGATGTTCTTCAAACTTTTGAATACAAGCTCTCACTTTAGGAGTAGTAGCGCGAGAACGATAACGAGAAGCGCGAAATAATTCGGTTTCCGCAGGATCTCTAAAAACAAAATAAACCCCCAAAGCTATAGGAATAGCATCAACTTCCAAAACTTGATCAATGTAAACTTTTAATTCTTCTTGTTCATAATATTTTTGAAATGTGTTACGCTTAGTAATCACACCATCACCATAAGCCATTACACCTTTCTGAGAGTCTGATATTAACACCTGAGCAGATACCAACAGAACTCTTTGCGTCAGTTCCCAAGCTTTTATTAATGCTTCCCTACGTTCACCTTGATCTTCAATCACATTAATCACAAAACCAATATTCACAATATCCGCAGGTATGCGGGGAGCGTCTGGTAAATAATAAGGGTCCCAACCATTACTGACATAACCTTGATCTGCGATGCGCTGCATATCTCCACCATGTCCACAACCATAATCAAAAAAGGTGGTTTCTGAACCAAACAAACCTGCATCTAAAGCTAAACGCAAAGGTCGAGAAAAATCATGACGGATAATAGCAGCTTTATGTCTTTCAATTTTTGGTATTGTTGGGATTGAATCTGCTGAATTATTATTTGTGTTGTTATTTTTTCTTATAACTAAAGTATGTCCCTGTATTTCTACTCCGTATCTTTTTAACTTTTCTTCCCAACCCAACCGAGTACCAATACCCCTAGTATTGTAGAGTAAACCTAACGCTACTTGAGCGCGAGTTAAACTGGCAAACTCTTCATACAAAGGATAATCAGGAGTAACAAAAGTCTCCTTACGGTGAAGAATAGGCGGATTATCTGTATCTGTATAATCTCTGAAATTAAAAGTCAGAGTTTCTACATCAACTTGAATACTAGAATGTAAAGCTGGATGAGGATCGGTATCAAAATCAGGATAAAATAAGTAAGAAACCTTGGGTTTATTCGTGCTAAATTTAACAATTGTTGCCAGTTCCGCTTGGGGTGCGACACTGCGAGCTAGACTTTCATATTGCTGAAGTTGGACATCCAGTGTATGCAGCGCAGAAAGATGAATGTAAAAAGCATCTGGGAGAAGTTTGCCATATTGACTGTTATAGCAGCAAGCAGCGATGGTGCTAAATTCTATCTGCTTGGACGTTTGGCAAATTTCTTTAAAGGTGTTCAAGTTGTTCTCAGGCTTAACCATTGCACTCATTAGCAGAAAACTGCCAGTCATTCGATTTTAGATTTTAGATTTTAGATTGATTAGCCGGAATTTTAAGTAGGCTTTTGACAATCCAGAAATTATGGAAATTGGAAATTATTGGTCAAAAATAATTATTAACCCAGTTTTGATAGTAATTCTCCCATAATAAATTATGATTTTGTCTTTTTTGTCAATAATAAGATTTATTATTAACCAAGTGAGTCTGAACTGAGATTAATGTCACAATAAATAAATAGGGTTTGCTGAATAAACCTAAAACCTTGATATATCAAAGGTTAGAGGCTGATAAACACAGAAATTAGTGCAAGGGTTTTGAAGGGTATACCGGAAAAAGTGTGCATTTTTTGGGATTTCAAGAG
>NZ_JACJPU010000092.1:0-6972 GCF_014696235.1 Sphaerospermopsis sp. FACHB-1194
TTAATCTTCCCTAATTGGTGATCAAGAATAGCTTGCTTATGTTGCTTATTAATAGCCGCTAAAAACTCATCAATATTATGATTTTGGAAATAGTCAGCAGCGCCAAAACCAGATCCGTTTTTTTCTTCTTTACCATTAACAAGTTTCCATTCCCATCGGGGCAGATCGCGCCAAAATAATCTAGGTTTCAAAATCAAACAAGGCATACCAACAATAGCACTAGCTAACCTAACCTTAGCTGCTTTTTTGATACCCTCTAAATCATCATCAGGCCAAAAAACTAACAACGATATGCCGTTATCTTGCAACATTTGTATGTTATGCTTTAACCCATCTAACGCCCAACATTTAGCCATAAATGTTGACGCGACTAGTCCCTGTTGACGCAACGACTCACAATCTTTTTCCCCCTCAGTGACGATGATCGCTTTATTAGCAGCGAAGTTTTTAGCATCATCTACCCTATAAGGACTAAAGAATTTTGTTATTGTCCAATCGTAGTTTTTAAATAGCCAAGAATCGAAAGTAACGGAACTAAAAATAGACTCATCATGAGAGATACCCGGTTTCAACTGATACTGTCGAATGTCTTTAATAGCTTTACCCCTAACCGGATCTATAACACTGTCATTCCACCGAACAACAATGCCTTCATTATATGGGTATATTGTGCGATCGCACTCCCTAGCTATCAAATCTTTTTTATTAAACTTATGCGTAGTCCTATATCTAGGCAATTCACTAGCCAGACTTGGCAACTTCGCAACATCGACATTAACGGGAATAGCAACGGGATTAATGATCATCTGGTTATCCTCAAAAAAATCAATCAACTTCGCCCTACCTACTCACTATTTTAAATCCATTAACGTCTTATTCTCGTATTGCAGATATACCGATATCTTATTGAAAAAAGCTGTTCTAAACTGTATCAATAAGAGAACATTATCTAATGTCAAGCACTAAATTAGAACCCTTATAGCGTAAGGATTCCAGCCGTTGCAAATATAACGATCTATCGTCAAAAATCAGCTATTTATCAACTAACGCGATTATCTCGTTAGGCTGTATCAAATATGTTTCACATATTTTCTTCAAATTAACGCTACTAGGTATCTCGTCAGGATTATTTAGAAACTTGTAAATAGTATTTAGGCTTATCTTTGTTTCTTTGCCAAGACGGTACGCGGTAAACGGTTGATAACCCTTACCCGTGCCATTTATCCTGACATATTCAGCTAATCGTCGTTGATCCGTAGTTTCGATAAATTGCCGTAGCGTGTTAACTAATTTCATATATTTAACCAATCACTCTCGCCTTATTATACCAAAAAAACTAATAATATAAATAACCACACCTTAAAACACCTATTCGTAGGGGCGTAGGGGCGAAGCATTTGGACAATAACCTACAAAAAAGATCAAAAAATAAACTTCCAAATGCTTCGCCCAACCATCACAAACAACCCCAAACCAATTGCAACTATAACAAAAATATTGCTATAATACAAACATACTACGAAACAAGGATGTTGCAAAAATGAGAACTGAAATAATAATTGAAACCATCAAATCTTGGGCATTCAGGCTAACAATTGACGATAAAAAAAACCAAATAAATATACAACGCGGTTGGTTAGAATTTGCCCAACCAATCAACACAGATAACGCCCAAATTGCAACCATCAAAAACCAACTAGCTAATTATAAAAACTTCATAAAAATAACGGACAATGAGTATATTAATATGTCCTTAGCTAAAGGCTACGAATGTTGCTATTACCCAACCTCCAAAAAAACTTATCAAACCTTAGTAAAAATATATTCAGTGAATGAAGAAAGTTTAATTTTCGATGTGAACATATATGCCAAATTAAGATCGCAATTCCCAGACAAACTAATAAGCTATGGACTGTCATTAGTGTGATCAACTAGGTAAGGAATAGAAGATGACCCGGCTATGTGTCGGGTTATTTTTTTTATACCTGGCTGAAATCTGTACTTAGAAATGGACTCAAAGCTTTACACCATAAGGGTTTAAGCCTGGCCGAAGCCTAGACGATAAAAAAACAGTCCCCAATCACTACTTACAATTTGAGAGGTATAAAACAAACTACTTAAATTTTAAGCTACTATCCGTATACTGCACTTAGGATTTAAATTGTAAGTTAACTAACTAAGTATACTAAGTAGTAAACCTTGGAAACCTTGCACTGTAAGGGTTTTAGCTAAATACGGTAAAATCCCTGATTTTATTTATACAAATTAATCTACCAAATTAATCAAAAATCACTTACAAAATTTTAGTAGCTTAAAAAACTCAGTAGCTGACATACTTACAATTTTTTAAGATAAATAAATAACTAAAATGTTTAAGTATTAAACCTTAAAAACCTTATGCTGTAAAGGTTTCAGCAATTTTAAGGATTTTACCAGGGCTAAATCAGGGAACTATACGGTATTTTCTAAAGTTGCCTTTAAAATCCAATCTAAGGACTGTTAAAAACATTTAACGATGATTCTGTTATTGAAACTAGGTAAAGACATTTAAAGGGTGTTTTTTGTGGGGTTTTGGGGAATGGGTTTTTAACAAACCCTCCCTATTCTTTAATTAGTTCCTCCCAAAAACTTCGCTAAAACCTCACTCACCCTTAACTTATTATTATATTATGGGAAAATGTCACCGATAGTTTTCTAGGCTACCTAAAAACTTAAATAAAATACTTAGGAGGGGACTGTTAAAATACCCTCCCCTTACGACTCCTAACTGATCAACCTTGCAGCTTTAAAACATTCCCGTCCCAATCTCCATAACCCGCGTCAGCAATTTCTTTTAGCCATAACCTAATCTGATCGGCGCTGAATCTATTCCCATTAACTTTAAAATTGGGCTGAATATAAGCTGCTGTAATTAGCTTTTTATTTGTCCTAAGTAGATAATCTAATAAGTTTTTAGCATTGTTACTTAACTCAATGTTTTTGCTATATAACTCTTCCAATCGTTCCCGTTCCCGTTCCCTGAGCGAAGTCGAAGGGAGCGAAGTCGAAGGGAACAAATCCCCAAAAACTCTAATCTTTTCAGTTATTTTTGGCAGTGCAACCTTAACCCAATCATTAGAATTTTCTATTTTTAATAAAGCTGTACCCGATGATATAGGTTGTTTTGTAGTTGGGTTAGTAGTTGCTAAAGGCTGAATTTGTTGGCTACGTTCTATTAAATTGGCTAATCCTTTAATATTCCCTAAACATGATTGGGTATTGTTATGCGCGACAAAAATAACAGGCAATTCTTGTTTCCTAGAAAGTGTTAACGCAACTTTAAAAAACTTACTAATGAGTTCCTTATCTTCAATAAAATCAGCATAAGTAGAAACCTCCTCACATAGCACACTTACAGCCTTACCTTGTTTCCATAGATTAGCCCGCCATTCCTCCTCAGATATATTTGATCTTCCAAAATCCTCATATCTTCCCATAACCTCCTCAACATATTCCCTCATATAGTTTTCTATTTCTGAGTGTGTGTTAATAAGCCTCACGCCCTGCCATTCATAAGCATTCGAGTTAGGATCTAAAACCACAATTTGATAACCCATATTGGATTTTTCTCTTAACAAGTATCTTGCTAACCAAGATTTACCACTACCCTGATTACCCCAAATCAAGCAAGTAGTTGATAGAAAAGACTTAACCCAGTCAGTTGAATTATCTTCTAATACTAATTCTGTAGTTTGAGTTGATTCTTGCGATTGTGCTAACGCATAACTTCCATACTTATCAAAAGACTTACCACCATCCAGCAAGTAACCCCAATCGTGGTAATCATCTTTACCCATACTCATCAATAAAAGATTTATTTGCACCGGAGTAATGTTTCTTAAAAATTCAAGTTTGGCTTCACTAGACTTGATCGGTTTCAAATGTTTAAGCAACTCATTCGCAGAATAATCAATTAGTTGCTTATCGACTGCCAAATTGGATCCGGCAATATGGCTATTAAGTTCTAAGCTACCTAAATAATGAGGTCTAACGTAGCTTAAACTTTCTCGCAATTTTGCAGCTGCACCTACAGTCAAACCTCCAAATAAAATTGCACCAATTCCCAGATTTAGCTTATTTGGGTTATCTGCTTTAATTCTTCTAACTGTTGTCAAATTATCGCTAGATAAAAAAGCATAACTGTTAAAATCTGGATTTGATGATTTATGTTGATTAGCCACAAAATAAGGATCGGGTATGGTAGCTATCTTTGTTAATTTGCAACTTTCGCCCTTGGGACTAAAACAAATCTCTCTCTTGCCAATTCCATTCCCTATTGATGCTAACAAAGCTAACGTTAGTGAGATCGCCCCTAACCCAAAACTAGCAAATTCCAGATTTAATTTTTCATAGCGTGTTTGCTTGTGCATTTTTGTAGCTCCTTAGTTGATTCATAAGTTTTGATACATCCAATAATCAGCGTTAAATACGCTATAACCTAGTTATAGTAAGGACTTTGAGCCATCCATCAGCTATAACTTAAACTTATCAATTGATTAATTAATAAGTTCTACTAATTGCGTAAAGTAACCCGTACCATTCGATAAAGCCTTATATAGCAAGCATTTTGAGGAATATTAACTTATTAATCAATCAATCCAAAAAACTTATTAATTGGTGTCGAACGAAACCCTAGTCGAACTGAAACCCTTACTATATAAGCACTTCGACATTTTGCACCTTACTCCATGTCGAACTCAATGTCGAACGATTAAATAACCCGCGAATACATAAGATTTCCTTAACTAGCGCCAAGTTAGTTTTATCAAACCGTGGGGAACTGTAAACCCTTGCCTACACTGCATTATTGAGGATTAATGAAAACTACCCAGAGGAACAAAACAACATAACCAAAACTTATACAACACCCAATTGATAAGTTTTCTTAATGTAGCTTGTCCCAGGCTCAAAGCCTTACTATACATAAGTTTCAGCCTGGTGCAAAATTACCAGAGGGGCAGGGTAGCTATAAGCAAGAGTTATATAACTAGAGGTTCGGGTTAAAAACAGAAAACCCTCAAAAACCAGAGATAAAGGAAGAAATTAGCCAAAACTTGCCAAAATAGAGGTAAAGGTTAGAAACTAAAAACCTTCAAAAACCAGAAATAAAGGAAGAAATTAACCAAAAACGCCCAAAATAGAACCGTGTCTATTTCTTCCTTAGCGTTATCGCTCCAAAGAAAACCAAAAACAACGCTAAAAACACCACAAAGAAATTATTATCTTGCGGGTCTGGCAAGTTCCTATATTCCCGTTCCTGTTTCACCACTACGTCAAAACTATTTTTGGCTAATGTATCGATCTGATACAAATCAAAAGATATCTTCCCTGCGTTAGCTGATAACGTCAATGTCCTTAACACCTGAATAGGCAACTTATGCTTATCCTCTATTTGCACCCATTCCCGTTCCCTGAGCGAAGTCGAAGGGAGCGAAGCCCGTTCCCGTTCCCTGAGCGAAGTCGAAGGGAGCGAAGCTTGTACTGAGCTTGTACTGAGCGAAGCCGAAGTGCGAAGCCGAAGTGTCGAAGGGAACGTAAAATTAGTTAACGTCACAAGTCCAGACCCAACCACCGGAATTAAAGAAACAACCACCGGATACAAACCAACTGCCCCAATAGATAATAAATACTGACTTGTAACAACCTGACAACCCGCCAAAAAAGCAGTTTGTCCTATTCCGATCAAAAAATCACTAGCGTAATCCTTGCCAACAATAGACCTGTAAGCTTGCCTATCGTCATATTGTCGATGATGATCAACCGGAGAATTTACCCTAGTTTCACTAATCAAATTAGCATTATCTGATTTGACAATATCTGCTTTATTTGCTATCATAATATGGACATCCTTAAAAAAATTATCGTTCTACCTTTATTAGCCGGATCAGCGCGTGATCTGGTTTTTTTATTTGTTATTGTTTGCGAAGTTAACCTCATAATAATTCCTCATCGAATGACCCAAGTAGTTGCCTAAAAAACACGGTACAAAAACCAAAATCAAAACCAACCACGGCTTGATCAAAACTGCTTTATATTCTCTCGCAGGAACAGGTAAATTATCTTTTTTGGACTGCATAAGAATAAACTCCTAAACCAATCAAACCCGCCCCTAAAGGATTAATAGCAGCAGCTAAACCAAACAATAAACTTAATGTAGCTATTCCGGTGTAAGTGCATAACTCAATCATGATTTTTTTCTCTCTCTCTGACTTAATAAACGAAAGTGCCATAAGGTAGCGAGAATCTACCAAAGCTACCTTATAGCTAAGGAAATTTAACTTTTCAGCAGCGAAAATATTGCCTTCGATGTTTCTAAAGCCTTCATTGTTGCTATGGACTTTTTTTTCCCTTGTGGGTTAATTCCTCTATTCGCGAGAAATTCATTAGCATCGGTAGCCATAATCAACTGAGCCGCTTCGCTCGCTTGATTAGCAAAATCATCTAAGTAACTTTCTAACCCATTCCTAACAGTTTCAGAATGAATCGTTACAAAATCATTAACTGTTTTTTGGGCTGAAACATAAGCAAGAGCTTCATTTATCTGTAAAATTGATAAATGATAAGAGCCATAAAAGTCAACCAAAGAATTAATGCAACCATTATAAATTTGCTCCTTAGTTTCATTTGTTAAATCTGACTCTTCCATTTGTGCGATCGCACAATCTTCAAAACTAGTCCCTGATAGCTTCTTAATTCCCTGACTAGCCGCAAGTTTCAAACTTTCAACAATCACCTCATATTCACTTAACGGTATTTCTTTGATAGATTCGTAATTGTCAGGATAGCGATCCGCTAAAGCAAACCTGATCACATCCTCATCAATGCTTAGTTGTTTAGAAATTTCTTTGATAGAAATGTTAGTCATCTTTTCTCGCTCCTTAATACATCTTGGATACAGCAGCTTTAAACTTATAAATCGAAAAATCATCTGGG
>NZ_JACJPU010000093.1:0-6784 GCF_014696235.1 Sphaerospermopsis sp. FACHB-1194
ATCTAAACGCTGCAATTAATTTATCGCGTTTGGCTAAAGCGTGAAAGTCTACCGAGGGATAACTGCTCCCATGCTCCCGTTGAAGTAGAAAGTAAAGTCTAGTTTTGTCTAGGTTTTATATAGCAGATGTTGTATGCAACGTCTCTACAAGGTTTAGGGTGCGGAAGGTGAGTTGAATGCTAACGCTTAGTGTGCTGTAAGCATAAAAGTTTAGATGATCGGGAAATCAGGTAAAATGGCAAAATGTCATGAAAAATCCATCATCCAAATATAACTATAATTCTAAGGTTATCCCCATTCTGAACACGATCGCACTAAGTGAACTGTTTTAGCGGGGGAATGAAGTTAAAAATAAGTAGGTTAAAGAAACGGGGAAACTAACGTGAGTTCTGGATTTGATTACGATTTAGTGATTATTGGCGCAGGTGTAGGTGGACATGGCGCAGCCCTACACGCTGCTCATTATGGTCTGAAAACAGCGATTATTGAAGCTGGAGATATGGGAGGAACCTGTGTTAACAGAGGTTGTATTCCTTCCAAAGCTTTGTTAGCTGCTTCTGGTAAGGTGCGGGAGTTACGTAACGCCCACCATCTCAAGTCTTTGGGGATTCAAATTGGTGGTGTAGAATTTGAACGAGAAGCGATCGCTAATCATGCTAATAATCTTGTCTCAAAAATTCAAGGTGACTTAACCAACAGTCTCAAACGTCTGGGGGTCGATATTATCCGGGGGTGGGGAAAAATCGCTGGTTCACAGAAAGTCAGCGTGATGACGGATAGTGGTGACAAAACTATCACTGCTCAAAATATTATTCTTTCTCCTGGTTCTGTTCCCTTTGTTCCTCCCGGAATAGAAATAGACGGTAAAACAGTCTTTACCAGTGACCAAGGTGTAAAATTAGAATCTCTGCCTCAGTGGATCGCTATTATTGGTAGTGGTTACATCGGTTTAGAATTTTCTGATGTTTACACTGCTTTGGGTTGTGAAGTTACCATGATTGAAGCCCTGGATGTGTTAATGCCAGGATTTGATCGGGATATTGCTAAACTGGCAGAAAGAGTTTTAATTACTCCCCGTGATATTGAAACTAAGGTCGGAATATACGCTAAAAGGGTAATTCCTGGTTCTCCTGTTGTCATTGAGTTAGCAAACTTCCAAACAAAAGAAGATTTAGAAGTTTTAGAAGTTGATGCTTGTTTAGTAGCTACAGGTCGCATCCCCACTACTAAAAATCTCGGTTTAGAATCTGTGGGTGTAGAACTGGATAAACGGAATTTTATCCCTGTAAATGATGGCATGGAGGTGCTGTCAGCAGGTGAAGTAGTTCCTAACCTCTATGCCATTGGTGATGCTAACGGTAAAATGATGTTGGCTCATGCCGCTTCGGCTCAAGGTATCATTGCTGTAGAAAATATCCTGGGTAAAAACAAAACGGTAGACTATCGTAGTATTCCCGCAGCAGCTTTTACCCATCCAGAAGTGAGTTATGTGGGTTTAACAGAAACAGCAGCCCAAGAATTAGGTTTAGCAGAAGGGTTTGAAATTGCTACCAGTAAGAGTTACTTTAAAGGTAATTCTAAAGCTTTGGCAGAAAACGAAGCCGATGGTATTGCTAAAGTAATTTATCGTTCAGATACAGGTGAGGTGTTAGGTGTGCATATTTTCGGCGCACACGCTTCCAGTTTAATTCACGAAGCATCCGCCGCAGTTGCTAACCGTCAATCTGTAAAAGATTTGGCTTATTTGGTTCACGCCCATCCTACACTATCAGAAGTGTTAGATGAAGCCTACAAACGAGCGATCGCTAGTTAGGTGGTGATTGGTGATTGGTGATTGGGAAATTAATCCTTTAAAATCTGTGCTTACTTTGATGGAAAAGAATAAATCTTCCCAGTCCCCAGTCCCCAGTCCCCAGTCCCCAGTCCCCAGTCCCCAGTCCCCAGTCCCCAGTCCCCAGTCCCCAGTCCCCAGTCCCCAGTATGCAAATTCGTCGTCGTCAACCTAGTCCAGCTATTGATGTCTCTATTGTTCGCTACCAAGCAGTATTAGAGGATGCTGAACCAAATAATATTCTCGAAGAAATTGTTTGGTATAAAGAAACAGAAGTTGAACAAATGCGGGAAAAATTGCCGTTAAAAGAACTGCAAAAAAAAGCTCTTTCCTTACCTCCTACCCGTGATTTTGTTGCTGCGTTGCGTCAAGGAAAAACTAAACCTGCATTAATCGCAGAAGTAAAAAAAGCATCCCCCAGCAAAGGGGTTTTACGAGCAGATTTTGACCCGGTAGAAATTGCTAAAGCTTATGAAGAAGGTGGTGCAAGTTGTCTTTCTGTTCTCACAGATAAAAAGTTTTTTCAAGGTAGTTTTGATAACTTATCTTTAGTCCGTGCTGCCGTAGATTTACCATTATTATGTAAGGAATTTATTATTTATCCTTATCAAATGTATTTGGCGCGAGTGAATGGCGCAGATGCAGTTCTATTGATAGCGGCAATTCTTAGTGATCAGGATTTACAGTATTTCATTAAAATTGCCAACGCTCTGAAAATGGCGGCTTTGATTGAAGTACATAGTTTAGAAGAACTTGACCGAGTTTTAGCTTTAGATGGTGTTTCTTTAGTTGGTATCAATAATCGCAACCTAGAAGATTTTTCTGTTGACCTCCAAACCACCTGCGAACTACTGAAAGCAAGAGGTAGTCAATTACAGGAGAAAAATATTGTAGTCGTCAGTGAGTCAGGACTACATACACCAGAGGATTTAAGTATAGTAGAAACAGCCGGAGCATCAGCTGTACTCGTTGGTGAGTCTTTGGTAAAACAACCAGATCCAAAATTGGCAATTAATCAGCTTTTTGGTAAATAAGACTGGGGACTGGGGACTGGTGACTAGGGACTGGTGACTGGGAAAGAAAATTTTAGATTTTAGATTTTAGATTTTAGATTGGAATTGTCAAAAACAATCCAAAATCCAAAATTGTGTTACCAATTACCAATCAAGTGGTTTCTGATCAAAAATAAAGAGGAAAGGTGAAAAGGAAAGCCGAAAGCTGGCCTTTTTGCCTTTAATTTTTAAGTTTGTGCCTAGAGCAGATGTGACTCTCTCAGGTACTATAATCTTCTGATGACAGACTGATTGAATTTGTAGATGAATGTCTAAAATTTGCCATCAGAATTAAATCATCCTCAAAGGATTTTGAATCTTATTGGATTTTTGGGATAGAGATAATGGACGATAAGTTAATGTTGATGATTCCTGGACCTACTCCAGTTCCAGAAGCAGCTTTACTAGCTTTGGCTAAACACCCCATTGGACACCGTACCAGTGAATTTAGTAACATGATGGGGGAGGTGACAGAAAACCTGAAATGGCTGCACCAAACCCAAAATGATGTACTGATGCTGAATGTTAGCGGTACTGGTGCGGTAGAAGCGGGAATTATTAATTTTCTGTCTCCTGGCGATCGCATTTTGGTGGGTTCTAATGGTAAGTTTGGTGAACGTTGGGTAGAAGTTGGTCAAGCTTTTGGTTTAAATGTGGAAGTTGTCACCGCAGAATGGGGACAACCTTTAGACCCGGCTAAGTTTGGAGAAATTTTACAAGCTGACACCAACAAAGAAATTAAAGCTGTCATTATCACCCACAGCGAAACTTCTACAGGTGTAATCAATGATTTGGCAGCTATCAATAGTCATGTAAAAGCACATAGGGAAGCTTTAATTATTGTTGA
Organism: Sphaerospermopsis sp. FACHB-1194; assembly: GCF_014696235.1. NCBI lineage: Bacteria > Bacillati > Cyanobacteriota > Cyanophyceae > Nostocales > Aphanizomenonaceae > Sphaerospermopsis > Sphaerospermopsis sp. FACHB-1194. The sequence continues at coordinate 3,731 of NZ_JACJPU010000093.1, forward strand.
TGCTGTCACCAGTTTGGGTGCTTACAATGTGGCTGTTGATGCTTTGGGATTGGATGTAGTGGCTTCCGGTTCTCAAAAAGGCTATATGATACCCCCCGGTTTAGGATTTGTGTCTGTAAGTCCTAAAGCTTGGGAAGCTTACAAAACTGCGAAGTTGCCAAAATATTATTTAGATTTAGGTAAATATCGCAAATCTACAGCTAAAAATACAACTCCTTTTACTCCCCCAGTTAACTTAATTGTGGCACTACACACCACCTTGGGGATGATGAAAAAAGAGGGTTTAGAGTCAATTTTTGCCCGTCATGAACGCCAAAAAAATGCGACTCGTGTAGCGATGAAGGCTTTAAATTTACCATTGTTTGCAGCGGATGAATGCGCTAGTCCAGCTATTACCGCTGTATCAGTACCGGGAATGGAAGCGGATAAAATTCGGTCATTGATGAAAAAGCGGTTTGATATTGCTTTAGCTGGTGGTCAAGACCATCTGAGTAATAAAATTTTCCGTATTGGTCACTTAGGATTTGTGAGCGATCGCGATATTCTCAGTTGTATCGCATCATTAGAAATTGTACTGGCAGAAGTTGGCTATGAAAACTTTACCCCTGGTGCTGGTATCGCCGCTGCTGCTAAGGTTTTTGGATAAGGTCAGTGACTGGGGACTGGGGACTGGGTTATCAACTTCCTCCTGCCCTCTGCCCCCTGCCTTCTGACTCCTGCCTCCTGACTCCTGACTTCTAACAATAAAAGGGCAAGTGATTTGATCAACTTGCCCTTTTAATTTGGATGTCAATAATTCAAAATTCTCAGCATCAATTTTTCGATCTATCAAACTTTGCCCAGGGCAGAGTTGACTTGACATACCTTATTTCTCCTGAATTAGCTCAACCGTTTCATATTGAATTTGCATACAGTTAGCCGCCAGAATATTGACCAGAATAGTTACCAGCAATGGATTTTCTAGTATTCCATTGCTTACCTATGCAGTCTCCAACCAATCATAAATTTGTTCTAACTGCTCTAGGGTAATCAACCCATACTGCCACAGGATCATGGTTAAAGAGCCTGTATCCTGCTCCCGATGACGCAAAGCCACAGACAGAGAAGCGGCTGAGATCGCCAAATCTTCTTGGAGAAAATTAATCAAACGAGAATATCTTGATTGTGCCATTTGTATCTCACCTCCTTGAGTAGAGTGTATTATCATATATCCTTTCCTCTTTTCTCAGTGATCTAAAGCCAGTATTTTATGTGTCACTGTGCTATGACTGAATAAATCCTCAAACACTTTCACCATCCAAAATCTAAAATCCAAAATCCAAAATCCAAAATCCAAAATCCAAAATCCAAAATCGTATAACTTTCGTACTGCTTGTTTCCCCCAATCTCAAGTAACAGGAACTATAAGTTAAATTGGCTTGATTCTCTTGAGTTTTTTGTGCTTAATGTAATTACATCTGAAGTATCCAAGATTCCATAGCCTATAGTCCTCTATTGATTACTATTTACACTTATGTCAAAAGAAGGATTTTTCCAGTGAAACTTTGAAGTCGGGTTTTTCATTGGGGAAAAGCTAGATCCGATGTTATGATAACTGCTGCTAAATATTAACCTCTATATTTTACGGAATAGTTTTTTTACCAAAATATCTTCATACAAAATTGACAGATTCCTCATAGGTGACTGGGGACTGGTGACTGGTGACTGGTGACTGGTGACTGGGAAGAATAACTAATGACTAATAACTTGGGTTGAAAAATTCAATGTTTACTTTGTCACCTACCTGTAAACCTAATTCTGTAGCTCGTTTGGATCTCAGTTCAATTACTTGGTCTATTGGTACGTTAGGACCATAGGTGGGACAAGGTTCACTTTTACAGGGGGGTGCAGCGGTCTCAATGTACTTGATTACTCCATCCTGAAGAAAGACCATATCTAAAGATACGGGGACATTCAACATCCAAAAACTGACTGGTTGGGCTGAGGGAAATACAAATAACATTCCCCTGTCATCGGGTAAAGCTGGTCTATACATCAACCCCATAGCCTGTTGTTCTGGTGTTTTTGCGACTTCTAGGTTAATTTTTGTGCCGTTGGGAATGGTAGCTTCAGCAGAGATTGGCAAATTTTGACCTTTAGGGGTTTGTAATTGGACTTGAGAGGTTGATGTAGTAGTGGGTTCGGCGGTGGTTGGGGGTGAACAGCCAATGAGTAAAACACTCAGGAGTAGATACAATACAGTTTGCCGACGCAACATAAGCAGTTGAAAATTTAAGTTTCTAAATGGACTATTGCTTTTCTCATAAGTTCCCTAACTAGGCTTTGCTGTTCGCGTAGCGTGCCGTTAGGTATAAAAGTCTTTTCGTGGGGCAGGCAAAAGGAAAGGTGAACAATGGCAAAATAAAGAGCTATTCACTTAATAATGTGGTTTTTTTTATTTAGATTTCGATTTTACAGAAATTTCTGCAAAATAGCCCGCTATTGGCAATTATTTTTTTTCAGGAGATTTTTCTGTGATGTGGCCACAAGTTAGATCCGATACAAAAAAGCTAACTAATGCTAACAAAAGTTGGCTTTTTCTTCCTGTTTCACCAGTTCGACTACGCTCACTGAACTCCTAGCAGTGTCGGCACTATCTAGTCCACAGGCTAACACGATCAATCTGACCGCTTCTTTTTTTAAATTAATCGCAGCGTTTAAATCTCTGTCAATCTCAAAGCCACAGTTATCACATTTAAACACTCTTTGAGATAATGACAGTGATGATTTCTTTTCTCCACAAGTTGAGCAAGTTTTGCTACTGGGATAATATCTATCCACAATTACTAACTTACTACCATACAGTTGTGTTTTGTATTCTAGCTGCCTTCTAAATTCATAAAAGCCCATATCGGCTATAGCTTTTGATAATTTCCCATTCGCTAACATCCCAGATACATTCAAATCTTCTATCCCTATCACCGCGTGGTTTTTGCTAATATAGGTAGTAATTTTGTGTAATGTATCTTTTCTGATGTTGGCTATTTTTTGGTGTAATCTCGCTATTTTGATTTG
>NZ_JACJPU010000094.1:0-6533 GCF_014696235.1 Sphaerospermopsis sp. FACHB-1194
TTTGCAAGGTCTTGACTGAAACTCCGATTTTTTTAGCAAATTCATGAGGTTTAAACATAAAGTCACTCTTATGTTTGTCTATGAGTGTACAGGTTTGTCTATTAAATTGTCAACTTAGGACAAGCTCAGTCCACAAGCGATCGCTGGATCAACTCTCAGAACTACACAACGTCGTGGCCGTGATCCAAAAAAATTATTTGAAGATGCAGAGGATGTTTTAAAGTTAGTTTCTGCAAAACATACAGGTGCTACATCCAGTCTTACCTATTATGAAGTATAATAAGCATTATTTAAACAACTGATATCAGTTGCTAAGGGTATGAGTAATGCTAGTACATTAAGAGTTCTTGCAGCCCGTTCTATTGTACCCCAAACAGTAACTGCGGTCAGGTTTTTTGGAATTAGTGTACTAGACTTAACGGCTGGAATTGTGGAAGCACAGTTAAACAATATGGAACTTTATATTAGGGGAATACGTGCGGCTGATGCACTTCATGTTGCCAGCGCAATTCAATTTGATGCAGAAGTTGTCATTTCTGTAGATGAGGATGTGTTGAAATTAGATGGTGTGATACTTAACAGCAGTGGCATTCCAATCAAATTCTGTGATACTGATGTGGCATTAAACGTATTATAAAATACACAATATTTGGAATACAACTAAAGAAGCAAGCGATCGCCCCACATTTCCCCCATATTTTCTAAATTCAATGATAATGATAAAAATTTTCAATAAGCTTTAGTATTTTTTCATAATTACAGCATGACGATTTCTCTGATAAAAGCCGAATTTTTCAGGCTTTTTAACTGGAAAGTGATCAAAAAGCAGTCAGCTTGACTAATTGATCAGGTTACGAGAAACTATAGGTTGATGGATGTAACTGCTAACCCAAATAATAACTTTCGTTAAGATTTTGAGATATATATTTTTAAAGATGGAACATTATGAACAAATGGCAACTTTTGTTTCTGTGTTCTTTCAGCAATAGAAAACTAACTCCGCTAAAGCAGTTAAGTCCAAGGGTACTATTGAGATTGGCATTCAGAGAATGGAAACACTAGAATTTATAATTTATCCCGACGGTCGAGTACAAGAGAAAGTCACTGGTATAGTGGGATATTCTTGTGCGGAGGTAACAGCAGCCATAGAAGCCCAACTGGGAAAAGTGGTAAATCAGCAGCCCACCTCAGAATTTTTCGCCAACAAAGCTACACAGGAATCAAGTGTAGTCAATACCCAAACTGCTTTTAGCGAATGGTAAGTTTTCCAAATCGTCTACTTTCATTGATTACAAACCGCCATGTCACACTTTAGCCAAATTAAAACTCAAATCCGCAACCTCGAATCCTTACAAGATGCACTTTCCGACTTAGGAGTAGACTGGAAACCAGGCCCTCGTGAAGTGCGTGGTTATCGTGGTCAAACTCATCCAGCCGAAGTTACCATTGAACAGGAAAATGGTTATGACATCGGTTTTAGATGGAATGGTCAGGAATACGAATTGGTAGCTGACTTACAATATTGGCAGCAAAATTTATCTGTAGATGGATTTTTGCGCCAAGTCACCCAACGTTATGCTTACCAAACAGTGATGAAAGAAACTGCCAAAGTTGGTTTCCAAGTTGCTGAAGAACAGAAAAATGCAGATGGTTCTATTCGTTTAGTGGTACAACGCTGGAGTGCGTAATGTCTCAATTGCAACCGTTCCCAGAAGATTTAGATAATAATCTAGACAATAATCCTTCCGGTTTAGAGCCAGAATTAGGCGGTTTTTTGCGAGATGAACCAGAAAGTTCTGGTTTAGAGCCGGAACTGGGCGGTTTGCTGCGACAGAAAGGAGTTTATGTCGATGAAATTACCTGTATAGGTTGTAAACACTGCGCCCATGTTGCTAGGAATACATTTTATATTGAACCTGATTATGGGCGATCGCGTGTAATTCGCCAAGATGGCGACTCAGAAGAGGTAATACAAGAAGCTATAGATACTTGTCCTGTAGACTGTATTCACTGGGTTGATTATACAGAACTGAGAAACCTGGAGGAAGACCGCAGATATCAGGTTATTCCTGTAGTGGGTTATCCGGTGGATCATGCGGTAGCTACCACAGAAAAACGTCGTAAAAAGCAGAGATTAGCAAAAAATCAATAATATAGCAGGAGTCAGGAGTCAGGATTTCAGAATTCTGATTACTTATATCAATTCAATACAATATATTGAATTGCTACTGCCTAGAGCGATCGCTGCATTTTGTCCACCAAAACCAAAACTCAAGCAGAGCATTTTTTGTATTTCTGTATTTCTTACTGTTGTCACAAAATTTAAATCAAATTCTGGCTGTTGCAATCCCACAGCAGGAGGTAATATTTTATGCTTTAAACTCAAAAGCGAAAATGCTACACCTAAAGCCCCCGATGCTCCTAGTGTATGACCTGTAGAGCCTTTGGTAGAACTAATAGCTACTTTTGGCGGAAATAAAGACTGTATAATTTTGCTCTCTATTCGGTCGTTGAGAATCGTAGCTGTACCATGAGCATGAATGTAGTCTATATCTGCGGGTGTTAAATTACTGCGTTCTAAACATTGCTTGATAGCAGCGATCGCACTCTTTCCTTCTGATTCCGGCTGAATACCATGAAACGCATCTGCTGTCAAGCCAAAACCCAGAATTTCCCCATAAATATTTTCTGGGTTGATTTGGCGTTGTTTTGCCGACTCCGCAGATTCCAGCACAAACACAGCACCACCTTCACCTAATACCAAACCTTCCCGGTGTAAATCAAAAGGATAAGCGCCTGTTTTTGCTAAAGCCCCCATTTGCTGAAATCCACAGATGGTAAGGGGTGTAACAGGTGCTTCCACTGCACCAGCGATCGCCCGTTGACATTGACCGCTTTGAATTAACATAGCAGCTTGGGAAATTGCCCAAATTCCCGTAGCGCAGGCCGCCATTGGTGCTAAAACTGGACCACAAGACCCGATTTGTCTGGCTACAGCGATCGCATTCATCAGTGGTAAAGTATCCAACCAATTTTCCAGATTTAATAATTCTGCGTTGGTATCTTGACCATACATTTGCTGTGCAAACTTCTCCCAAGACGCTTGATAGCTACGACTAGAACCAATGACCACAGCACAATCAGGCAAAGACGCTACTAATTCAGCATTTTGTAAAGCAGAATAAACAACCATCTGAGTGAGGGTACTCAAATCAGAAGGTTGTTGATTAATTAAACCTAGAGGAATTTTCCCCAGTTTTGGAAATGGTTGATGTAATTTAATTCCCGTTTTTAAGCATAGTAAATTTTGCCAGCTATCTTTCAAGCTGTTACCCAAAGCAGAAACTAAACCAATACCAGTAACAACAACCCTAACCAATTTTAGATTTTAGATTTTAGATTTTAGATTTTAGATTTTAGATTAGGAGTCAGGAGTCAGGAGTCAGGAGTCAGGAGTCAGGATTTCAAGGAGTCAGAAGTTATTAATTTTGACTTTTGACTTGATTTATTCCCTATTCCCTCTATTCAATAATGGACAATTAACAATTAACAATTGACAATTACCTCTCCCTTAAAATCAGAGGATTTCAAAAGCCGAATTTTGGCTTTTTCTCCCTTTAAAGGGGAGGTTTTAAACCTGGAATAAAACAATTATCAATTATCAATTGTCAATTGTCAATTATCAATTGATAACTACTGAGGAACTTTCAAGTTTTCAGCACCTTTAACTACTTTAGCAGAATCAATTTTATCGCCTTCCTGAATTTTATTAACTACATCAAAACCATCGGTTACATAACCAAAAACCGCGTAGTTACCATCTAAAAAGCCCAGATCCGCTAGAGCAAAATAAAACTGAGAAGAAGCAGAATCAGGCATTTGGGATCTTGCCATTGCTACAGCACCAAGTTTGTGAATCAAAACAGGCTTTTGAGTTATTGTTTGACCGTAAACTGGTTGCTCTGCACCTTCAGGCTTAATTTCTAAGGGTATACGGCGTTCAGTTTTCAGTTTTGGATCTATATAACCACCAGTTCCCCACAGTTGCGGGGAAGTATTGGAATCTTTACTTTGAGGATCACCACCTTGAACCACAAATGGCTGAGGTTCACGCACAACCCGATGGAATACCAAACCGTCGTAAACGCCTTTTTCGACTAAATCAACAAAGTTTCCCGCAGTAATGGGAGCATTATCACCATCGACTTCAATGGTAATTGGTGATCCTTTAACTGTCATCACTACAGTAGCCTTACCTTCGAGACGTGGTAAATTATTTATTCCGGGAACACTCTGATTATTTTTGTTTGATGGTGTTTTTGCCTCTTCAGTTGACTTGGAGGTAGCTGTGGAATTGGGAGATGTACTAGAAGCGACTTGATCAGCCGAACATCCAGTCAACATCAAACCACCAATCATCAACAGAAGGACTAAAAATTGTGAAAATTTTAACCGCATTGAAAGTTACTTACTCAACCAAAGTATCTTAGCAATTTTGGATTTTAGACTGGTGATTGGGGACTGGGGACTGGGGATTGGGGACTGGGGAGAAAAATTAAGTCAAAAGTCAAAATTAAAGAACTTCTGACTAATCCCTATTTCTTTCTTACTGTCACCTGTCACCTGACTCCTGATCCAAAATCCAAAATCCAAAATCCAAAATCTAGAGTCCTTCTAAGGGTACACCCAAAAAGCGAGCTAACTGAGCGCCTTGAGTTTCTAACTCAGCCAAAGATAAAGGTTGACCTACCCGTGTCAGGGGAATATCTCTTCTTCCCTTGACTTTCAGATAAAGTGCGCGTTGAGGATTTAGACCTTCTTTAATAGATATACGTACAGATTGTATATCTTGGATGCGGCTTTCAATCTCAATTTGGCGGTTTTTCCCAGGAAACCCCCAACGAAAGATTTTGAACTTGCCAGTTTCCTGGTTAAATTCGTTGTAACCGCCGCCTACATCCCATAAAATAACTAGCCACAGGTACAAGGCCAACAGTACACCAGCTATGCCATATAATCCCATCACCAATCCTTGAGGGACAAATACCAGTTGAGTGGGATCGGTGACAATGAGTAAATTGACTTTGAGATAGCTGGAAATGCCAGCCAATAAAAAGCCGGATGCTCCTAAACTAACAATAGTTGCCCACCAGTAGTTACTTAACCGACGAGAACCGAGAACATTTTGATGCAGGAGGCGATCGCTTTTATTAATCCTTGTTGATGCCGTCATTTTAGCTACCTTAGACCGTTATATATTCTCTGTGAACTGGGGACTGGCTAACCTGGGTAATGAGACAGGTATGGATCTAGATTTTAACTTCATTCACCCAAACCTTAAAGATATATTTTCTCCAGCATCAGCTTAAATCTTTTTATAGAAATTAACGCTATCAGCTTGTAGTAGCAGGACTTTCACTGTGTGGTTTGATATTGACACTCTGCGGTCTGAAGACACGCAGATTCTCTAAGAATAAGACCTGCTTAAAAGGAATAGTCAATTATTCCCCTACACGCTCAAAACAACTACTTACGGATAAGTGTTGCAATTGCGCTTACTTTTATATTTTTTTTGGCTTTCTGAGTCCATCGAATTATGGCGGTATACACTCTGTATCTTGCCTTTGCTTGTTTACCCAGGCTACGGTCAAAGCCGAGACGAGATAAATCAGGGGTTTCTCCTGATCAAAATACTTCTTCGTGCAGATGGTTATTCTTACTCGCCCCTTGATTATACCATCACGGCGAATTTATTCGCCGTTGGAACTTCCTCCATTGTAAGATAGCCAAGTGGCTTCCGTACCTTTCGACGATTTTATTGTGAGTCTTCTAGTGGAGATTTTAAAGGATTTTACCATTGTCCTGATCAAACTCCTGAATCATTTCCATCCTATCTAGCTGCTTATTATCATGCTAAATTTATGTTATTCAGATAATGTATATGAAAATTTATAAGTTTTATGAGAAAAGTTGTGTCATTTTGTTAAAATAGGGAAGGACGGTTAAGTTTTTCCGCCACGCTCCAAAACTCAAACTCAAGGGTTTTCAGCCCATTTTCTTATAATATTTGACTATTTTGACTATATTTTTGTGATTCAAAACCCAATACCAAATTAACTTGCGTATCTCCAGCGCAAACCATGAAGAATGTGATAAGTTAAGAATCATTAAGTTACCGCCAACCAAATGACTTGGTGATGGTAACAGATAGTGGCATAATTATGAGAAATGCCCAATTAATCAAGCGGTAAATTCTCAGAGTCTTAACTGCTAATCAGTAGCTAAGAGTGTCAAAAAAACGTTAAATTCCTCCTGGCAGTGGCTAAGGAAAAAACCTCCAAAAGCATCCTGCCTTAAAAACGTCGCAATTTTAGTAAAAAAGAGGATTTTAGTTCTCATGACCATCGCAGTTGGACGCGCCCCGTCAAGAGGGTGGTTTGACGTACTAGACGACTGGTTAAAGCGCGATCGCTTCGTATTCGTAGGTTGGTCAGGTGTTTTATTATTCCCCTGTGCCTTCCTCGCATTAGGCG
>NZ_JACJPU010000095.1:0-5997 GCF_014696235.1 Sphaerospermopsis sp. FACHB-1194
GGAGGCATTGCAAGAGTGTTAAGATATCAAACATGGGCTGTGTGTGGCTTTCGAGTTATCGTTGTGGAAGACTATAACTCTACTACATCAGCCCTCTTTTTATACTCTTTTTTTGGCTAAGGTATTGTTATAGAGAGGTTTTATGTGCAAATAATAAAATAAGTTAAAAAGTTTACACTTACACTCAATCAAAAGTCCTACTAACTGCCTTCTTCCACAACCGATAACAACCTTCCCTCTCCACCTCATCCATCTTCGCTTCCCAAGTCTGATCTAAAAGCCAATTCTCAGACAACTCCTCCAAACTCCCCCAGAAACCAGTCACTAACCCAGCAGCATAAGCAGCCCCCAACGCTGTAGTTTCTGCTACCTGCGGACGAATCACAGGCACACCTAACACATCACTTTGAAACTCCATTCCTAAAAAAAGCAGCAAGCTATATCGCAATATTGGATTGCTTTGTTTCAAATATAAAAAATCAGGTTTTTTGAGTTTAAACTCAGTATTCAGGTTCTACTTTAGCTAAGTACAAAACCAAACTGCGCTTAACCTCATCATGAATTTCTTTCGGCAACACAGATATCAAACAATCCATTAAAAAAGCTTTGATTTCTCGACAAGCTGCATTTACAGCCGTAGAAAACCCTTTCCAGCCAAGATGTTCAGCAAAAGTAATCACCTGTTCAATCACCACTTCCGCCGATTCATTACCCACTTCCCTATCCTGTTTAAGAATAGGTAAATACTCCTCAATCAACCAGCGTTGCTCTTGAGTCAAAATTTCTAGAGAATTATTACTACCCCTATATAAAGAGTTATATAGGAGCAGTAATAATTTCCTGAAACTTTTCCAACCGCCAAAATACTTTTTAGCAATTTTACTGATCCATTCTTGAGAAATACCAGCCGCCTTACCCAGCATCTCCTGAGTAACTTTCTCCCACTCTGTCACCCCATCTGCTACCAATTGCTTAAACCCTTCAAATATCCCCCGGCGTGTTTGCTGTATCTGTGTTCCTGCTTCTGGACAGATATCAAAAGCATCAGACTTAATCAACTTAGCACCAGGGTAATAATCCGCTAAATAGGATAAATCCTTGTCACTGACAATATAATAAATTACTTCCTCCTCCTCTCTCCTATTAGCTCTAGTCCTACCCGCACACTGAACCACCTCATTTTTAACTAAGTCATTAATAAAATCTTGTAAACATATATTCTGCCTACCAACATTCCTATCTCCTGTTAAAGTTATATAAACTTGCTCAGATGCTCCAATATCCTGATAAGGAGTGCCAAAACTACAAATAGCTTGCTTATCTTGATACGCATTACTACCACGATTATCAGCAAACCAATGTCCATCACCCTGATTCTTATGTGCTAAGTGGTCTATGTATGCAATATTGCCATCATGACGCTTGTCTAATTCTTTTCGGAGTGCTGCAAGCCGTTTTTTTAACGGTTCACTGCGTTCCTTACCCAGCAACCCAAAACCTGTAATTTGGTGGATGGTGAGATTGCTGTAATCTGGTGGAATTTCACAAATAACCAGTATCTCATCTGGGTTAATACCCAATTGCATCGCTATATTTTCACGAGTAGCAGTAGCATCCATCAGGAAAACAAAGTCAAAAGCTTTAAGTACATCAATTTGATGAGTGTTTTTAGTAGCAACAATTAAACGTTTATTTTTTACCCGTAATGCTCCCGCTTTGATACCACCAATGACTTCTAAAAGGGGAATTAACCATCTCACAGGTAAGTCGTTGATATTCTTGTAAGTTTTCTGTGTAGCTTCTCTATTGAGGTAACTACGAATAAACTTTAAAGTTTTTCTGTTGAAAGATTCGCGATCGCTCTTATCAACACCATCTAATGTCACACTATCAGCCTGTTGTACCAGTTCTTCAATATCTGGAGCAATAGTTTCCAGTTCAGCGATAATTTCCGGTAAATTAGCAGGAACTTCCCCTAACAATTCCCTAATCAATTCATCATTATACCCGTAGTATGTCTCCTGAAGTACCGGAACTTGACCAGTTAGCAGCGCCCGCAGTGGCAAAATTAAACCCTTAATTTTATCGTATACTGCGGGTAGCCTAGTTTGCACCTCCATAAGTGCAAAATCAAAATCTTTTAAACCAGCTTCGATAAAATCAACCGGTTTTAATTGTCTTGATACTTCATCAACAAAAGCGATCGCTTTCATTTCCGTAATATCTTCAGGTTGGGGTAAAGAGTTAATATTGGCACGAATACGATCCGATGCAAGTGCTTTTCTTCTATCATCTCGGAAGGTAGAACCAGATATTCTCGGTAATTTGTTACCTTCGCTATCAGTACCCGCACAATTAGCTCTGGATCTACAACCGTTGCAAACAGGGTTAAAACTAGCTTCTGCGGTTGATTCTGCCTTGTATCCTTTTTCTCTTAAAATATGAAAAATATGTGTGAGAGGACAATTTCCTTCAATGTTTGTTTTTTCCCCAGGTTTAGGCCAGTGTATCTCTGGGTTGCCTAATGGGGTGAGTTTAGAATAATCTGCTACTAATCCATTGTGACGGACTGTTAAATCTGTCCACTGTTCAATAGTTGCTACAGTGGGGTTACGGTGTTCATTGCTCAGGTAGAAAAGTGTTTTTACTTCCAACTGTTTTGGTGTAAACTCTCCTACTGTGTGAGATTTACCTGCACCTGCGTGTGATAAATCTAAAATGAATTTTTTACCAGATTTAATAGCGTCAATATAAGTCTGCTTACGTTCCTTTGCTCCAAACCAGATATCAACATCTACATGGGTTGTTCTTGGAAGTGTAATGGGTTCTGGTTGGTAAACAATGTTACCTATAAACCGTTTGGCTTTATTAGTAATAGTGATTAAGGTTTGAATAAACTCTTGAGCGTCTCTGTTTATACCGTATTTAGCTTGCCATTCCTGTTTACTGATAATGGGATCTTGTATACCGTATTTAGCTTGCCATTCTTGTTTGCTGATAATGGGATCTGTTGCATTGGCGTGTAAGTTATTACCAAAATATTTTGTGCGGTAATTGTTGAATGTTTCTTGTTGGTAATTGTTAAATGGTTTTCTTCGAGAATTATTACCTTCTCTCCCTATGTAATTACTATGAAAACCTGCATATTTATAAGTATTCTCTTGTATAGGGAGAAGGAAAGTAGATATTTGTCCTGCTCCCTGCTCCCTTCCCCAGTGCTTCTTCTGTTCAACAGTTGGAAATCTAAACCCATACTGTTTAGCAGTGTGAAATAGAGTAGCAATGGTTATACCAGAACGACCGCGAAAACTCTTAATTTTAGCTCTAATATTCCAAGTAGTTCCTTTAATTGATGGACTCCACTGTTCTGCGATAATTTCTGCATCTACAGGTCCATAATGAGAATTGAGTGCCATTAATACCTGTAAGCACTCATGATAATTATTGCTACCAGGACTACGGGAAGGAATGTAAGTTAAAGCTTGTTGAATTAGCTGATCAATATCCCAGTTGTTAGCTTCTGCACGCTCTTGAAATTGTATCCGACGGGCTGTAATTTCAGCTATCCGTTTTTCGTACTCAATTTTTTCTTGATAAGCGGTGGTAACAGCTTCAGCTATCCAAGATTGGGGTAATCTAGCGTTAGGGTTGATCAGTGGAAATGTTGCCTCAGTTGACCCGTAAAACACCCGTGAAGCATCTTTACAAGCGGGGTCATGGGGCAGGTGTTTCATTAAGTAGCGTGTTAGCACTTCTACAGTTTCTGCACCCTGAACGTATTCAGGTAGTACGAATACTAACCGGAATTTATGCCAGTCTGGTTTATGGCTGGCTGTGGTGTAGATTAAAGCGCAATATTGCTTAATGAATGGGTGTTCTAGTGCTTCATCTAATGTGAGTTGATGTTGGTAGATTTTTTTTGCTTGTCTACCATCTGATTTTTCAATGATATTACCGTTAATGTCTACCCAAGCTCGATTAATTTTGATTGGTTTACCATTTTCATCGAGTGGATTATTATTTTCATCTGTCCAAGTTGCGGAGTTGTCAATATCTAGTAGTACCCATTGAGAACCAATAATATTGGCTTTGCTTCGCCATTGCCCACCCAGTAAACCAGCACATAAGGCGTGTCCTGCTCTTACATGGCTGATAATGTCCCAAATAGTGCCTATTGTATCTTGGAAGTTGGCTGCTAGTTTACGAAAATCCCAGTCTTTATTTTTACCAGTGGCGTTAAAAGCAAAACTGATTTTGTCGTTCTGTATAGGCTCTGGTTCTAACTGTGGTGTAAATTGAGGCTGTTGTACGGTTGGTTTTTTTAGTTCTGGCTGCTGTTTGAACTCGGTGGGAGTTTCAATTTGTTGACTGGTTGGTGGTTGTAGTTCTGACTGGTTATGAAATTGCTGTTGTTCGGTTTGATGCTGTGTTTCTAACGAGTTGTAAAAATGCTGTGGACTGCTTAGGTGTTGCGTTTCTTGTTTGATTTCACTGGAAAATTGAGCCTGTTGATCAGCTAGGTTTTGTTGCTTCCATTGATTGTTAAACTGCTGTCCAGTGCTTGTTTGTTGAAGGTTAGACTCGTTGTTAAACTGTTTTTGTTCAGTTGGGTGTTGCGTTTCGGACTGGTTGTTAAATTGTTGTTGCTCGGTTGGATATTGTGATTCTGACTGGTTGTTAAATTGTTGTTGAGCGGTTGTGTGTTGTCTATTTGACTGATTGTTAAATTGCTGTTGTGACATGAGAGCCAATCCTCCTGTAAGTGTGTTGGAGGAATTGGAGCTATCCAGCATTAGTAATCTTTTAGACGAATACTCAGAAATGTAAGAAGATAAAGTTCCTGAATCGCTTTTTTATTTGTAAAATCAGTGTTCTTCTGGTTTTACATCTCAACTTTTTTGAGATAAGATCACTAACAGGGATATATAAATTAGGCTGCGAAACCCAATACCCTGCTCCAATTCCGATGATGGAATGTATTTTGAAAACCTTGCTGTCCACACTGGACGCTGAGTTTTCGCCTTTTAATTTAGTTGCACGTAGCTAACCAAGATTTAACAAGTTCAGTTACTTCCTCCTCTTGAATAACAAACATAGTGCCTTTTCTTCTGAGAGCTAGAGTTCTCATGCTTCCCACCTCAGCATAAAGGTGTTCATTGAGATTTGAAGCTTTTCTAGTAGGATGCCACAAAACTAAAACTTTTGCGGTGCGTGTTTTTGTGGCTTCTCTTGAAGACATATCAAACAGGCTTCGGTTTTTGTTCAGCCACTTTTCATAATCTGCCAACTCAAGCAGTGGACAGGGTTTCCAAGTAGTTAAACCACCTTTATTCTTCTTTCTGACTTGGAGAATTTCTCTAGCTTCGTTGTATACCACTTCCCTATCTCCAAGAGAGCGAATAGAGATAAACAGGTGAGTTTTGCGCGGAAACCTGATAAACAAGTCAATAGGGTTTTTGTCTTCAACCTGAAGTACAGGAAAGATTTCTATTCCTTCGCTTTTAAACTCCTCTAAAAGTATGGTTGTTAATTTTTCCAGTCGTGCAATTTTTTCAACCCTGACCGATGGCTTGTAGGCCAAGCCAAAACGTGACCAACCAGCTGGACTTGTGCCTGTAGCGATTTCTGAATCACTAGCAGCTAGAACAGCAGGGTCAACGTTTTTCGCCTCCCTAAGTCCCTCTAAAGCCGCTTCGTTGTGCGGCGGTAGCTGAAAATCGGTTGGTGGGTCTTTCACGGTTAACATTGGCGACATTAACAATTAATAATGTGAAAATAGCACTACCTGTTCAAATCCTAATGCCTAACACGGCATTTTGAACCAATAGGTAATGAATGATCATTTTCCTTAAAATATTGTTTAGCTTTTACAATACCTTAGCCAAAAAAAGAGTATAAAAAGAGGGCTGATGTAGTAGAGTTATAGTCTTCCACAACGATAACTCGAAAGCCACACACAGCCCATGTTTGATATCTTAACACTCTTGCAATGCCTCC
>NZ_JACJPU010000096.1:0-5813 GCF_014696235.1 Sphaerospermopsis sp. FACHB-1194
GACTCCTGACTCCTGACTCCTGACTCCTGACTCCTGACTCCTGACTCCTGACTCCTGACTCCTGACTCCTGACTCCTGACTCCTGACTCCTGACTCCTGACTCCTGACTCCTGACTCCTGACTCCTAACTACAAATTCTCTCAGGTACAACTATATAACCTGTACTTTCATCTCCTAAAACTAGGTTTTTTTCTGTTCCCCAAAACCACCAATAAGCACCAACATAAGCACAAATTAAACTATCTAATTTATCTTCGGTTTCTTTGAGTTGTTTTCCTGTGTTGGGTATTTCTAAAGGAAAGGAACTACAGATACATGGAGAAGATAAAGGAGGAGAAATAACAGGAAGAATCTCAACAATGTAATTATATAACTTGAGCAGTTCTAACCGGCGTTCGTGGATTTTTCCTTTTTTATATTTTAAGATTTTTTCTAATCTAAATAAATTAACTATTGCTGGATGGGGAAATACTTCTATTTGATATCTGCCTGGTTTTTGTGGTTCAATTTTTGCAGCGTGTATAAATCCCCGTGATTCTAATTCTAAACCAAAGTTAATTGTGCGTTCTGCAAAAGCTAGGTTTTGATTTGCTGGGTAGCATCCCGCATGATATTTACCAAAGTATTTATGACTGAGTTTATCTGGTAAGCGACTACCTGTAGAATTTGGTATTAATGTGGGTGCATCTACAGCAATTATACCTGGTTCTTCTGGTTTGATGATCTGATCAATCCAAGTCAAGATGTCTGCAATGGCTTCCTGGCGATCTAAATCCAAAAGTTGCAGTTTTTCATCTTTTAATTCTAAACAACATAAACCACTTGGTTGAGATTGCCAGCCTAAATCAATACCGATAAATTTCATTATAATTAGGTAATTGGTGATTGGTGATTGGTGATTGGTGATTGGTGATTGGTAATGGGTAATTGGTAATGGGTAATTGGGTTATTTGTCTTTCCTCCTGACTCTTGTACGGGCGTTCGCGAAGCGTGCTGGAAGCATTAGCATTCGGAAAATAACCTTTTCATACAATTGATAATTAGTCGCCCGAATGCTTCGCCCCTACGACTCCTGAGTCCTCAAAACTTTCACTTTCTTCTAATTTTTATCAATAACTCATCTTTAATGCGGTTTAAAATTGATGTTTCATCCAAGCTGGATAAAATTTTACTAACTACGGCTTTTGGTCCTTCGGGTCCCCAGGTTGCGCCGTTTGCTAAATACGCTTTGGTGACTTGGCCAATACCATAGGATGATACTCCCGCTACACCTGCTTGTGTTACAGCTACGGATAAATAAGGTCCAAGGGCAACTCCCGCTGTGGCTGATGCAGAGATACCCAGTAAGGTTTTTAAACCACTTAAACCTAAATTTGCTAGTAGTTCACTAGCACCTATTCCGCCCATACTCAGGGCGATTTTTTGCAGTAGTTGTACCGCTCCCTTTTCTGTCATTTGGATGCCATAGAGTTTAGATAAACCTAAAATCAAAGAAATATCAATAACGATACTGCTGAGGATATCAACTACAGTCACGGGATTAAGGGCGATCGCTAATGCTTTAGTCATCACCGCTTTCCAAATTAAATCATTAGCGTTCTGTTCCCGAATTTCTAATTTTCGCTGGATAACTTGCTCATTTACTGTGTCAGCATAAAGCATGGTGTTGAGCGCAACTAACGCTTTACCTTCCCGTTGCAAAATCTCTAAAATCTTGAGTTTTAGTTGATCTACTTGTGCTTGACCTTGACGTAACTGTATACCTCTACTACCATCAGCACGAACTACGGCAGTTTTAACTAAAGGTGAAGCCGCAGACATGACTATTTCATCAGGTGATAGCAACTCTCGTACTCTATCATCGCGGATTTTTTCGTAAATAGCGATCCGGTCTGTTTCTGGATATTGATCTACTTTGTTAAACACCAAAATCATCGGTTTACCCACTTCTCGCAACTGAGAAAGCGCCATCTGTTCAATTTTGGTCAGATCACCAGAAATCACAAACAGAATTAAATCAGCTTGTTTTGCTACCTGTTGAGCTAATGCAGCGCGGGTTTCTCCATCTACTTCATCTAAACCCGGTGTGTCAACTAATTCTACCTGAGATTGTCCAGTTGAGGGAAAGGTGGCTTTTAATGTACCAATAGCTTCTTCACTGATACTCCAATTTACCTTTTGTTCTGTACGGGTAACACCGTGTAAAGGTCCTGTTTCAAATACCTGCTGGCCTACCAAAGCATTAAGTAGGGAAGATTTACCCCTTCCTACCATGCCAAAAGCTGCTATTTGCACTACCATACTTTCTAGTTTGCCCAGCATGGTTTCTAAGTCGGAAATTTCCGCTTCTAATCCAGATTTTTCTTGGGTGGTAAGATCAAGATTGTTGACTAAATTTCTCAGTGCTGTTTTTGCTTGTGTATAGTTAAGTTCTGCTTGAATATCTTTAAAGGTGAAAATGGCGCTATCTAGTTCTTCTTCCCAGTTGGGTGTATTACTGTTTTCAGGTTGAGGTAATGTCGATGTCATGGGATTTTAGATTTTAGATTTTAGATTTTAGATTTTAGATTTTAGATTTGGGATTTTAGATTTGGGATTTGGGATTTGGGATTTGAGATTTTGGGCAATGATTCAGAATACAGAATACAGAATGAATTAGAGTTTTCGAGTCATTGGTTTGAACAATAGCAGTTTTCAGTTCAGCCTAAGTGAGAGTAGTTGCGGGAGGCAGCATTTTTTGAATGAATAATGAATATAGAATATATTTATTTTTAATTTGTGTAATTGCTCTTAAAATAATCGCACTATACTTAGCACGACTACTTAATTTTTCAAATAGCCATTATTATAACATAGATCATGAAAGAATTAGCACAAGTCAAAAATTTATATCCCCAAGACTTAGAACTGAGAAAAAACTGGTATTCTCCTGTAGCAGCAGCTTATGACAAGGTAAGACCACGTTATCCCAAAGAAATAATTAACCGAGCTATAAAAATAGCTAAACTTACCCCTAAAAGGAAAATTTTGGAACTAGGATGTGGTCCTGGAAATGCAACTGTATCTTTTGCGAAATTAGGATTTTCAATGGTTTGTTTAGATCCCAGTCAAGCAGCTTGTAAATTTGCCAGAAAAAACTGTGCAGCATATCCCAATGTAGAAATTCAACAGACGACATTTGAAGAATGGAAATTAACACCAGGAAAATTTCATGCTGTTTTAGCAGCGACTTCTTTTCATTGGATGAACCCAGAAACAGCTTATGAAAAAGCCGCTGCTGCTTTAAGAGATGATGGGGCTTTAATTTTGTTGTGGAACATGACACCCCAACCTGATTATGAAGTATACCAAAATTTGCATGAAATTTATAAAATTTATGCTCCATACTCAGCCAGATATGAAGATGTAACAGATCAAGAAAAAATAGTTAAATCCTTTGGAGAAAAAGCCATTGATTCAGGAAAATTCACAAACTTAGTTTCTGGTCATGTAATCTGTGAAGTAACTTATCATGTTGATGATTATTTATTATTGTTAGGTACGCTTTCACCTTATTTAAAATTAGAAGTTGGAATCAGAGATGGTTTATTTACGGGGTTAAAACAAAAGATTGATCAGCTTTATGGAGGAAGGATTAATATTTCTTATATTTCAGCTTTTCAGGTAATGAAGAAAGTTTAGAGGATTTTTGTGTGAGAGGATGTTTGAACAGTGGTATCCCGTGATTTTAATCATATTTTTACCCCCCTTAATCCCCCATTATCAAGGGGGGAAACAAGAAAATCCAGTTCCCTCCCCTTCAGGGGAGGGTTAGGGAGGGTTAGGGAGGGGTAAAAAATATTTGATACACTCTCAGGGACTTTTAAAACATCCTCTTATAGCGATTACGCCTTTGGGCGAAACACTAGCACTTTCCTCTCCTGATAGACAAGGAATGTCCGAAAAAGTAGTACAGTTAAAAATTGATCTAGTAGCGTTAGCATCTTGACAAAATCACCTGTGCGAAAAATAGTTATTGCCGGCAACTGGAAAATGTTCAAAACCCAGGCAGAATCAGAAAATTTCCTAAGCGGATTTCTGCCTCACCTGGAGGAAACACCCTCAGAAAGAGAGGTAATATTGTGTCCTCCCTTCACAGATTTAAGTGTAATGTCCAAATATTTACACGGTAGCCGTGTAAACTTGGGCGCACAAAACGTTCACTGGGAAGAAAATGGAGCCTACACGGGTGAAATTGCTGCTCCCATGCTCACAGAAATCGGTGTGCGCTATGTCATCATTGGACACAGCGAAAGACGACAATATTTTGGCGAAACAGAGGAAACAGTGAATCTGCGCCTCAAAGCAGCGCAAAAATACGGACTGACACCCATTCTCTGTGTTGGTGAAACCAAACAGCAACGAGACGCAGGGGAAACCGAAAAACTGATTAGCACCCAGTTAGAAAAAGACTTAGTAGATGTTGATCAAACTAACTTGATTATTGCTTATGAACCAATTTGGGCGATTGGTACCGGTGACACCTGTGAAGCCACAGAAGCAAATCGAGTCATTGGTTTAATTCGTGATCAACTGACGAATCCTCACGTATCAATTCAATATGGTGGCTCAGTCAAGCCCAATAATATTGATGAAATCATGGCACAACCAGAAATTGACGGCGCTCTCGTCGGCGGTGCAAGTTTAGAAGCTGATAGTTTTGCCAGAATTGTCAATTATCAATAACCAAGGCAAAAGGCAAAAGGCAAAAGGCAAAAGTTGATTTATTTTCCAATGCCTCCTGCCTCCTGCCTCCTGACTCCTGACTCTTGACTCTTGACTCTTGACTCTTGACTCCTGACTCCTGTATGTCAAATCAATTAATTATTAGAGAACGTTGTTTTACTTGGGGACAACGGACATATTTAATGGGAATTTTAAATGTCACCCCAGACAGTTTTAGTGATGGTGGTCTATTTAACACAACTTCAGCCGCTTTAGCTCAAGCGCAAACAATGGTAGACGCTGGTGCTGATATTATTGATATCGGTGGTCAATCAACCAGACCAGGAGCAGAACAAATCACCCTCACAGAAGAACTTGATCGGGTGCTGTCGGTTTTGCAAGTCATTAGACCAAAAATTACTATTCCTATTTCTGTAGACACAACTAGAGCAGAAGTAGCTCAAGCTGCTGTAGAAGCTGGGGCAGATATTGTTAATGATATTTCTGGTGGTACTTATGATCCAGAAATGTTGCCAACAGTAGCCAAATTAGATGTACCAATCATGTTAATGCACATTCGGGGAACTCCCCAAACCATGCAACAACATACAGATTATCAAGATTTGATGGGAGAAATTTATAGTTTTTTATCTCAACAAATAAAAGCCGCAATTACAGCGGGTATTCAACAGGAAAAAATAATTATTGATCCGGGTATTGGTTTTGCCAAAAATTATGATCAGAATTTAGAAATTATTCGCAGTTTGCCAACATTCAAAACCCTAAAGTGTCCCATATTAGTGGGAGCATCCCGCAAAAGTTTTATTGGCAAAATTTTAAATCAACCAGAACCAAAAGCCAGAGTTTGGGGAACAGCAGCGGCCTGTTGTGCTGCCATTTTTAATGGTGCTGATATCCTCCGAGTTCATGATGTTGCCGAAATGCGTGATGTCTCCCTAGTTGCTGATGCTATCTATCGACAGGTGATTGGTGATTGGTGATTGGTGATTGGTGATTGGTGATTGGTGATTGGTGATTGGTGATTGGTGATTGGTGATTGGTGATTGGTGATTGGTGATTGGTGATTGGTGATTGGTGATTGGTGATTG
>NZ_JACJPU010000097.1:0-5776 GCF_014696235.1 Sphaerospermopsis sp. FACHB-1194
TTTGCAAGGTCTTGACTGAAACTCCGATTTTTTTAGCAAATTCATGAGGTTTAAACATAAAGTCACTCTTATGTTTGTCTATGAGTGTACAGGTTTGTCTATTAAATTGTCAACTTAGGACAAGCTCCACTGAGAGGATACCGTTATGTGGGCTTTCTTACTTCTCAGACATCCTCTGAGTTATTGATTATCTTGTAACCATTTTTCTAAATCTGACATATTTGTAAAATCTAATAAAGCTTCTCCTAAAGATTCTAATTCAGGAATAGAGAGCGATCGCACTTTAAATTCTAAATCTTCTGATATGTTTCCACAACGGCGGTTTAACAGGCGAATAGCGAGATTAGCTTCTCATTTTTGTACACCACGTTTCTCGCCACGTTTCTCGTGGATTTGCAAAACCTCTTGATAAAAACGAGTTGGAGTCACATCAGCTTCTCTCAGATTAAGCATTTTTTGAATCTCCTCTATGGAGAATTTAGTGTTAGGCAATGATCAATGATCCATGTTTTTAATGGGCAACGCCACGTGAACATCGGGGACGACACGAATATCGGGACGACCTTCAACTGGATACCACAGCAGATGTCCTGCCACAAAAATGGTCTCGTCATTGGCAAAGAGGGACTCGATATTGTCTTTAATCTAAAACCTTGATGAAACCTTCATCAAACCTTTACTAGCTTTAATGATATTTATATTATCCTATTAACAGTAAACCCTGATTAGTTGTTATTAATCCAAAAATCTTTGATGTTGTTACCACCGACAACACGAGACTGCTTGAATGTGAACTCACTGACAGAAGGGTTACGATGGGGATCAATTACTCCTGTTGCCTGTTGCCAAAGTTCTGTTGGTGCTAATGATAAATGATATACAGATTCACGTTTACGGACGTGATACCATTTAGTTTCTTGGCAATCTTCACACCAAAACGCCTCTAACCACTCACCCTCTAAAGGAACTGCGGTTTTGGCTGCGATTAACATCAGAGCTTCTTTTCGTCTGATGCCTCTCTCCTGTAGTTGTCCAGGTCTCTCAGCAAATAAACTGTATTTCTGACTCATGCTATCCATGTAGCAGTTATGTACTGGACAATATATAGCTCTACGCTTAGAACGATTCCGATTTCGGTCACACCTTCTCTGCACTTCGGCCTCCTCAATTTTGATCGAAAAAGATCACCAGAAGGTTGCGGTGGAGGGACCGAGATCAATAAGACCATCAAAGCCCTGCTCCTCATTGAAAATTTCAGTTATTAAATTCTAAAAACTAAGTTTTGTAATCCTGTCGGACATTTTATCACATTTGTGCTGATTGAAGCAGTTTAGGTTATAGACGAAAAACTAGAATGTTGTAGCACACAAAAATATTGGCTTGCAATAATTGGCTGCGTAAAATTTGATTGCAAATATTTTCGAGATGCTTTGTTCATCAGTTCTGCTAATTTGCGATCGCTATTCAGCAGGCGAATAGATTTAGTTTGAATCATACTATCACCATTTTCAACACTCACCCCACATTTACCATCGATCATCATTTTGCGCAAATAAGAGTACTTAGAACAAATCACGGCTATCGGTCTGCCCGCTGCTAAAGCTGGGTGTAGTTTACTAGGTGCAACCAGGCTTTCCATCCCTGCTTCAACAGTCACCAAAGACAGATTGCAATCTGTCAGATAATAAGGTAGCACTTTTTTTCTTAATAAAACAGAAACAGAAAATTTAGTTAGTCCTAAGTCATTTACCTCTTCCAGGAAACTTTGTCGTTTTGCTCCAATACTAATGCAAACAAACTGAATCGGTTCGTCTCGCAATAGTTTAGCAGTTTCCAGAATGGTGTCCATATCGTGACACCGACCCAATATTACCAGAATAGAGAACTGTGAATTTATTCACTAAATTATGTTCTTTCGCAAACCAGTTATTTTCCTTGGCATGTTTAAAGGCTCTTAGGTTATTGGCATAGGATTTTTTCTTACCTGTCATATAACTTATCAGCATTGACATCTTAACATCCAATCAATTTAAAATTTTTACGGACAAAATAACTCAGTGAAATTACTTTTGTCACCCAAGGATAGATTAGCGAGTATCTTACATGATCTGAAACGCCATATTAGGATTTTCCAGGGTTGAGTTCAGTAATCTCTGTATTCCTTATCTGTTCGCTGTTCCCTCTCCCAAATATAAAATTTATTTTGCACGACTACTTATACACCATAATTTTGGTTATAGAGATGTAGTCTAGATGATTAAGGTTTGCTGAAAAAGTCTTGTGGTAGAGACAGGCAAGAGGCAAGAGTTTGGTCTATTTGTTATCCCCAAATTTTCTGATTTATTGTCCCTCACTGATCACTGCCAACTCCCGACTTCAGACTTCAGACTTCAGACTTCCGATTCTTCGATTTCCTCTTATACTGATGTCCTCACTATAACTGAACGACGCAAATTGTCTAATGCTGTGCAAGCACTGAGGAGGCGAATGAAAGAGCGATTTTTCATAGTTCCAAATTTACACTCATAACTTGTCACCTCATTTCCAGGACCAGCCATACCAATATAGACTAAACCCACAGGTTTTGTAGCAGTTCCTCCACTAGGTCCAGCAATTCCAGTAATACTTAATCCCCAAGTAGTTTGGAGAAGATTTTTCACACCTATAGCCATTTGTTCAGCTACTGTAGCACTCACAGCCCCAAACTGATCTAAATCGTCAGGGTTAACCCCCAATAATCTAACTTTCACGGTGTTATCGTAGGAAATTACCCCACCCCAAAAGTAATCAGAACTGCCAGGAATTTCTGTCAGTATTTGTCCCAATCCCCCACCGGTACAAGATTCTGCCACTGATAAAGTTTCCCCTGAAGATCGCAACAACTCACCAACAACAGAAGCTAAGGTATCATCATCAGCACCGTAATAATCTAAGCCTGCAATTTCCTTGAGTTGCTTTTTCACAGGTGCAATTAATTCCTCTGCTGCCTTTTCATCAGTCGCTTTGGCAGAAATTCGCAGCCGAACTTCTCCCTTGCCAGCGTAAGGTGCGACTGTTGGGTTAGGTAAATTCAAATAAGCAGATACTTTTTCTGCTAAGGCTGATTCACCAATCCCCCAAAATTTTAAACTGCGACTGTAAATAATTTCCTGACCCCAACCTTGACTTTTCAGAAAAGGTACTGCTGTATCTGTCCACATTCGGTGCATTTCACTAGGAACACCAGGGAAAGTCAAAATAGTTAATCCTGGACGAGGTTGCCAAATAATACCCGGTGCTGTTCCTGTGGGATTTGGTAAAATTTTCGCTCCTTGGGGAATTAAAGCTTGTTTGCGGTTGCTAGGAGACATTACCCGTCCCCTTTGGGCAAATTTCTGAGTTATATCTTCTAGGATTTCGGCACTTTCGACCAAGGGAACACCGAAAAAGTCCGCAATGGTTTCACCGGTGAGATCATCTGGTGTGGGTCCTAAACCACCGGTGAAAATCAGAATTTGCACTCTGGAAGCTGCAATTTCAATCACTTGTTTGAGTCTTTGGGGATTATCTCCCACCACAGTTTGATAGTAGTGAGGAATGCCTAACTGTGCTAACTGCTGGGCGATAAATTGAGCGTTGCTGTTGAGAATATCTCCTAGCAATAATTCAGTACCAACACAAATAATTTCTGCACTCATGGGACTGGTGATTGGTGATTGGTGATTGGGAAAAATCTCTTAACAGTCTATGGTGTAAATGGCTATGTCCATTAGTAATCTAGGGTAATTTACAGTCAATACTGTTTGGTTAAGAGTTTTTGTAGGTTGGGTTGAACAAAGTGAAACCCAACAAACGCTTGTAAAAGTTGGGTTTCGTTCCTCAACCCAACCTACATGATTTATATGTTATTAGTTGACCGAAAAGTATTGAATTTACAGTAGACATCTCCAGAAAAGAAATTATGAAACCTATTTATGGGGGCAGGTCGAAGCTTATGGGATATTTAGATGTCTGATTTTTCCGTTAAATTATCGCCCATAAGCTTCGCCCCTACAACTTATGACACCTACAACTTATGACAAATTAATACATTCTATTTTGGAGATGTCTAGTTACTAGCCGATACAATTAAGATCCTCTATCACCCTAAAGATTGGAGCGGTATTGACGTTGTAGCCTAGAAATCCCAAGACTGCACCAGCTAAAGCAGCTGCGATTAGGGCTGCTTCTGGTTGGTGCATGAATGCTTTTTAAGCTAGAACTGGTACAGGAATTTCTAGGTGAGGATACAGGGGAAAGCGATCGCACAATGCTGCGACTCGACGACGGCAATCTTCTGCTACTGTTTTAGAATCTGGGGAAAGTAGGCGATCGCTAATAATATTACCAATTTCTGTAAATTCTGCCACTCCTAAACCTCTTGTGGTCATGGCTGGTGAACCTAATCTCAATCCACTGGTAACAAATGGTGATTCTGGATCAAAAGGCACTGTATTTTTGTTAGCGGTGATATTTACCTCACTCACTAACCTATCTGCTTTTTTACCTGTCATACCCACAGAACGTAAATCTACTAGCATTAAATGATTATCTGTACCATCTGATACTAATTTTAAACCTCTATTTTGCAGTTGGGAGGCTAAAGCACGAGCATTTTCAATCACGTGACCAGAATAAGTTGTAAACTCAGGTTTCAATGCTTCCCCAAAGGCTACAGCTTTACCTGCTATTACGTGTTCTAATGGTCCACCTTGAGTACCAGGAAATACTGATTTATCAAACTTTTTACCGAGTTCTGCATCACGGGTTAAAATCAATCCGCCTCTAGGTCCACGTAAGGTTTTATGGGTGGTTGTTGTCACTACATCACAATAGGGAATGGGGTTAGGATGATGCCCTGTAGCTACTAACCCAGCAATGTGAGCAATATCCGCAAGCAGGTAAGCGCCAACTTCATCTGCAATACTGCGGAATTTTTCAAAGTCAATGATCCGGGGATAGGCTGAATAACCGCAAATTAACAGCTTTGGACGTTCTTTAATTGCTAAATCCCGAATTTGATCATAATCAAGCTGTTCTGTCTCTTTGCTAACTCCATAGTGACGCACTTGGAACCATTTGCCGGAAACATTCACTGGTGAACCGTGGGTTAGGTGTCCACCGTGTGATAGGTCCATGCCCATAATTTTATCCCCTGGTTCTAGCAAAGTAAGGAATACAGCAAAGTTGGCTTGTGCGCCAGAATGGGGTTGGACGTTAGCATGAGCAGCACCAAATAATTGTTTAGCTCTATCAATGGCTATTTGTTCAATTTTGTCAACAAATTCACAACCACCATAGTAGCGTTTACCTGGTAAACCTTCGGCGTATTTGTTGGTTAAGACAGAACCTTGCGCCGCTAGTACAGCAGCGGAAGTAAAGTTTTCACTAGCTATCAATTCTAGGTGATCACGTTGCCGTTGTAGTTCTTGGCTGATTAAGTCGTTAACAGCAGGATCTGATGATTTAAGAATGTCTGAGTTGGTTTTGTTCACGGGAATTATCCTTTGATCAAGTTGATAAACTGGTAAAACTGAAGGTTTTGTAGGCAGTACAGCACGGTAATAACAGCGTTATAACTGTTATTTTAATTGCTTGTGAATTTTGACTTCATTATTTAAGCTAAAGGAATTGATACTCCCCACGGCTAAAAGCCGGGGGATTCTTGAATAGTCCACAAACGAACCTTCAACGGTGCTATCAAAGACACCCTACTGATTCCACTGAGGTCTAGACCTAGTTTTATCGCTACTTTAAC
>NZ_JACJPU010000098.1:0-5325 GCF_014696235.1 Sphaerospermopsis sp. FACHB-1194
AGTGTTTAAATGTGATAACTGTGGCTTTGAGATTGACAGAGATTTAAACGCTGCGATTAATTTAAAACAAGAAGCGGTCAGATTGATCGTGTTAGCCTGTGGACTAGATAGTGCCGACACTGCTAGGATTTCAGTGAGCGTAGTCGAACTGGTGAAACAGGAAGAAAAAGCCAACTTTTGTTAGCATTAGTTAGCTTTTTTGTATCGGATGAAAGCCAGTTGAGGCATTTACGCCTCACAAGAAATTATGGTTTATTCACAGGAGTCGGGGATCTTACCCCTGAATCATTACCGTAAAAATAC
Source organism: Sphaerospermopsis sp. FACHB-1194 (assembly GCF_014696235.1). Classification (NCBI taxonomy): domain Bacteria; kingdom Bacillati; phylum Cyanobacteriota; class Cyanophyceae; order Nostocales; family Aphanizomenonaceae; genus Sphaerospermopsis; species Sphaerospermopsis sp. FACHB-1194. The sequence goes on from NZ_JACJPU010000098.1 coordinate 304, forward strand.
TTAATAAATCAACCAAGGTAAATTTCACCAATCATAGCATATTTGGTATAGTATAGATTAAGTAAAATTTCTTAATCTTTGCTGATGCTGAAGATGAAGAAGGGGATCATCTCTGTGCTGGTGGTGCTATATGAATAATATTGGTGGAAAATATCGACTGCTCGAAATTTTAGGAAGTGGTAATTTTGGGACAACTTATTTAGCAGTGGATCAGTATGGAAAAAGGTACGCGGTTAAACAATTGACATTTTCTAGCAAAGAGCCAAATAAAATAGCGATCGCTCAACGCAAGTTTAATGATGAGAAAGAAATTTTACAAAAGTTGCATCATCAACAAATTCCTGATTTTGTAGATTATATCGCAGAAAATCAACAATATTACTTAGTACAACAATATATTCATGGTAAAACATTAAGGGAAAAACTGCATGAAGCTAAAAATTTGAGTATTGAAAAATCTCAAAAAATTCTCTTAGATATCTTAAAAATACTCGATTATATTCACAAAAAAGGTATTATCCATCGTGATATTAAACCTGATAATATTATGATAGATCATAATGACAAGTTATTTTTAATAGATTTTGGTGCAGTCAAAGCAGAAAATCCCAATGATACAAGATTACAAACACCAGGTACTAATATATTTTCCCGTGGATATGCACCCATAGAACAAATGAGAGGTTATCCAAAAAAAAATAGTGATATTTATGCACTGGGAATGACAATAATTGAATTAATTACGGGATTAAAACCTGAGAATTTAACTGATACTTGGTATAGGGATATTAATATTACCGATGATTTAAAAGAGATTTTATGTAAAATGATTGATGAATATCAAGATACCAGATATCAATCAGCGCAGGAAATAATTAAAGACTTACAAAAACCCCCATCTGTACAGAAAACAATACCTTTATCAAATGGAAAAATAAATAATTCATCTGTGAGTATTTCTAGTCGTTCAGGAACAGATATGATTTTATTTGGGGTGATGTTCACATTAATTTCTATCCTGATTTTTCATACTGCAATGTTACCAGGTATGAAAAAACAAAATGAGCAAATTCCTGAAACTACGGGAAAAATTATCAAATCAGAATAGAAATTGAATAGATACCAGTGATCAGATCCCCGACTTCTTTTACTATCCTATAACTAAAATGTAGATTGATCGCAGAAGTCGGGGATCTGGGGATATATAACTACTAATTAAATATCATCTGGGTTAACTCCTAATTCTCGTAATTTCTGCGCTAACCTTTCCGCTTTTAATCTTTCCTGATCTGCACGTTGTTTTTCTTGTTGTGCAAACTCTTCAGGAGTTAGCAACCTTTCACCTTGTTGATTATACCAGTATAACCATTCTCTATTTCTCCCTAAATAAGTACCCCTTTCTCTTCCTAAAGCTAAACCAATTTCTGGCATCCATAACTGCCCTTGAGGTTGTAAAATATATTGATGATTTTCTAATTTATAAATCTCCAAAGGTTGACGTTTTCGCCGACATTGACGATTAGGGACATAAATTGCATAATATAAAATTCCTAACTTTGCATAGTCAATTTTCTTTCTTTCATATTCGCCCCCGTAGGTTTTAGACACAACTTCTAAAACAAAAATAGGGGGAATATTATCTTCCTCCCACAGTACATAACTTAACCTTCCTTCCTCACCAATAAAACGTTCTACACCCAAACTCAAAAAACCATCAGGAACTAAAGGTGGTTTACTTGGTGCATAGTAAATACTCATATCCACACCAAAAAACCAATCATTTCTATTTTGCCAAACTAAAGCTAAAATTGCTTCTAATAAATTAGGAATTAGGTTTTGTAATTCGTTATCCACTGGAGTATCATCAGAGTCAGGAAGTTCCGCAGAAGATGGAAGACATTGACGCAAATCGTAATTTAACATAATCGTCTTCACTATAACTATAATATGTTGATTTTAACATAAATAAAGTAAAAATAAAAATGAAAATAAAAAATATAACAAAACAAATAGATGTGAGTGTAGAGTATTTATGTTATAATCATTAACAATAAAAAATAATAACTTGAGGATTTTTCAGAATGACTACTCTTAACAATCTCAATTTACCCGATGAATTATATCAACAAATAGTAAAACTAGCTAAGGCTGAACATAACTCTATAGAATCTCAAATTGTACTACTTTTACAAACAGCATTAGACATAGAACAACAGCAAATAGAATCAGGAAGACGTACTAAAATTTTGAAACTATTAGAAGAAACCCAAAATATTCGTCGTTCAAATCCAGCAGATTTGAAGTTGCGAGATAGTACAGAAATGATTAGAGAAGATAGAGATAGATGACGAATACTTTCAAATTTGTACTAGATACCAGTGTATGCATCAACCTATGTTCTGACTATGTTCTGACTATGTTCTGATCAATATTGTACTGACAGTAACTTACACAAATTCACATTTTTTTGAGAAAAACCGTAAATTTATAGTTAAAAATACGGAAAAACCCATATCCGTATAATCTCACTGTTCACAAGCTATAGATAGTGTTAGCTTAACAGTATTAACCATCTTATACAGGTAAAACAAATGGCTGTAGGCATCGAAGAACAGGGTAGCAAATTTATCACTACCGAAGCTATAAAAAATCAAGACGGAGAGCAGAAAGTATGGGATGCTGTACGGGGTGCATTTGCAGATAGAAACTGCATTGGATATTGGCGGTATCCTATTTTTTTCAAAGTAGGAGAAACCAGAAAAGAACCGGATATATTAATAGTTGATCGAGAATTTGGAGTATTAGTCATTGCTGTTCAATCTCTAAATATTGACCAGATTACTAATATTAACAGGCAAACTTGGCAATTGCAAAATAGTGACGTTACCGAAATCAATCCCTATCAAATTGTAGAACATCAACTGCGATCAATCATATCCTATAGTGATAGAGAAGCTGCACTTTGGAGAAAAATTAACGGTAGAGCGATCATTGCCTTACCGCATATTACATCACAACAATGGCAAGAAAAAGGTTTTCATGAATTACCCGATATTCCGCCAATTATTTTTCAAGATCAATTAGGTAAAGCTGGTTTAATAGAACGCATTAACCAAGCTAATATTATCATTCCTGGTGAAAATATCGAAGATAAAGATTGGGAATTATTACTTTCGGTAGTTGGCGGTACTCCCGTATTGCGTAAACCTCCCCGTGAACGAGTTGCAACTATAGGAAAAACCCGTTCTGCTGTTATTGACAGTTTACGAGAAAAACTCTATGAAATAGATTTACAACAGGAACATATCGGTAAAGAAATTCCTCCCGGTCCCCAACGTATTCGCGGTATTGCAGGTTCAGGAAAAACAGTTTTACTCTGTCAAAAAGCCGCAAGTATGCACTTGAAACATCCAGATTGGGATATTGCCTTAGTATTTTTTACCCGTTCCTTATATGATTTAATGATTGGTTTATTGGATCAATGGATACGGCGTTTTAGTTGTGGAGAAATGCACTATGATCCCAAAACAAATTTAAAATTACAGGTACTTCATGCTTGGGGTGCAAAAGAACAACCTGGTTTATACAGTACCATTTGTGAATATCACGGAAAAAGACCGGGAACAGTCCAGAATACTAAGGAAAGACAACCAAACCGGGGGTTAATAGATTTAAGTAAACGACTTTTAGAAGAAATCAAAATTGAACCAATGTTTGATGCAATTTTGATAGATGAAGGTCAAGATTTAGTAGCAGATGATGATTTAAAATATGAAGATAAACAAGCAATTTATTGGTTAGCTTATCAAGCATTAAAACCAGTAAGTGAAGATAAAACCGAAGAAAAAAGATTAATTTGGGCTTATGATGAAGCGCAAAGTTTAGATAGTTTAGTAGTTCCTAAAGCTAAGGAAGTTTTTGGGGAAAAATTAAGTAATTTATTGAATAAACAACCTCTATATTCTGGAGGTATTAAACGTTCTGAAGTAATGCGTCGTTGTTATCGCACACCCGGGCAAATTTTAACTGCTGCTCATGCAATGGGAATGGGTTTATTACGTCCTGAAGGAATGTTAACAGGAATTACAAATAAAGAAGATTGGCATAGAATTGGTTATGAAGTAAAAGGAGATTTTCGCCGAGTTGGTCAACCAATTACTATTACTAGAAAACCTGAATTTTCACCAAACCCTATTCCTGAACTGTGGGGAGAACCGGTTTTAGAATTTGAAACTTTTTCTTCTCATGAAGCAGAAATGACTGCTTTATCAGAAAAGATAATGCACAATATTGTCCATGATGGACTTAACCCCAGTCGGGATATTTTGGTTTTAGTTTTAGGTTCACCTTTGGAAGTAATGGAGTTAGAAACATCTGTTGCAAGTTTTTTAATGGAACAGGACATTGATGTTTATATTCCCACTGCTTTAAAATTAAATGATTTAGTTCCCCAATATCCCAATAATGATCCTGATAAATTTTGGTGTGATGGTGGGGTGACGGTTTCTCGTATTACTCGCGCAAAAGGCCATGAAGCAGATATGGTTTATGTGGTAGGTTTTGATCACGTTGCACGGAATGAAAGTGATGTAAGTTTTCGTAACCAGTTGTTTGTTGCGTTAACGAGGGCGCGGGGTTGGGCAAATTTAAGTGGTGTAGGTAATTATCCCATGTATGATGAGATGCGGAAAGTCATTGCTAGTGGTGAGAGTTTCACCTTTGCTTATAAGCGTCCGCCTAAGCGGGATATTGGGGATGGGGATTGATATTTTATAAGACATAGAAATAGTAATACTTTTGCAGGTGGTATGAGGTAATCCTTCATAAGTTTTTACCCATCCAATTGTTGGTAGTTTTATTGATATACCACCTACAGGAATTGGTTTACCACCAGCATCAATTGTAAAACTATCATTTTTCCCTTTCTTTTTGAAGTTGGGATATTTAGACTGTCCTTTAAAAAATCTCTGGAAAGCCTCACCTAAACTATCAAAGGCGTATTGAGTGATTTTCTGACAAATA
>NZ_JACJPU010000099.1:0-4853 GCF_014696235.1 Sphaerospermopsis sp. FACHB-1194
GGAGGCATTGCAAGAGTGTTAAGATATCAAACATGGGCTGTGTGTGGCTTTCGAGTTATCGTTGTGGAAGACTATAACTCTACTACATCAGCCCTCTTTTTATACTCTTTTTTTGGCTAAGGTATTGGTGAAAGGAAGGTTTTTAGCTTTTCTAAGTCGCTTAGTTGCTGTTGGTATTTGTGGATTAGCAATAGTAGCAGTTCCAGTTTTGCGTGTAGCATCTGGTGAGTAAGGTATTGCTAATTGATAGCCTGATAATTCAGGGTTTGGATACCTTCTTTTATTCTCTCCTACTGACACCAAAACTGTCCTCCCCCAAATTACCAAATGTTGACATGATTAGAAGTTGCATTTCGCTGTTAATACTGAAAATACTTTTGTCAATTGACAATTGATAATTGACAATTAACAATTAATTGTTTCATTCAAGACTTCAAACCTCTCCTTTCAAAGAGAAAAATCAAAATTTCCTATTCTCAACCTTTCTCACTTTCAAGAAGAAGTAATTATAAAATGTCTATTGTTTATTAGTGAAAATCATACAATTTCATTTTTATTGATTAATAAATTCAAAAGTTTTTAACTTGCTATTTAAAAAGTGTTTTAACAATTGAGATCATTCCCACTTTGAAAAAAATAAACACAGCCACACCAAAAACTCTCCCAATCTCCTCTTCCTCTGCGTTCTCTGCGCCTCTGCGGTTCGTTTAAAACTCGTGCATCTGAAAAAAGGATGAGTGTGAAAAAACTCAGCATTTAACCGTTATTGATTAATGCTATTTAAAATATAATTACCCCTCAAAATTTCAAAAATTTCTAATTCTGCCTTCACTTTTACCCTAAATGATATTATCCAGTGATTACCAAATCCTGAATATCAAGCAACTTCTGAAACTACAGTACCCACGAAATTTTCATTTTCGTGTGAAAGCTTTTCTTCTACCAGTTTTGTCAACCAGTCCATAACAGTTAACCCTGAATCTTTAGCAGCATCTTGCAGCAGAGGTTGTAAATGTGCTGGAAGTTGTAAATTCACGTTAAAAGTTTCTCGTAATGGGATGACATTTTTTCTGACTTGAGAAGATTCTCCAAAGCGGTAAGTCCAGTATTCGCATTCTGCACCACGTTGGTTGCCGTCTTTCTCAACAAAACTCAATTTACCCAGGCGATCGCAATAAAAACTTTGTGGATCATCCTTTACCGAATCCCGACTACAATACAGACAATTCCAACAGCTACGGTTTAATGACTGCTGAGAATCATTAGTTGATTGCTGTTGCTTGTCAAAAGAGTAACCTTTTCTAGATTTATTTCCTGAATTTTCACGGTGGTACTCTCTAACAATTTGGGCAACACGACCAGATGTGACTTTTCCACCGGGTGCTGTAGAAACTGCTTTAGCCCAAACTTCTCGCTGTTCGTCTGGGGATAGGGTTGTTAAAGGTCTAACTTGCCGTTCGTTTGTCGGCAGAATTTTATTTTGTGATCCATGGGTCACATTTTCAGAAGTTTGTGATCCACGTCTCAGATTTTCATAAACCGATGCACCTTGTATCAAGCGATAAGCAGAACGACGGGAGAATTCCCAACGGTTGAGACAATATTCCTCAAAGGTTTTATAGTTTTGGCGATAAAGTCGTTTGTCTCGAATTTGATCCAAAGACTGGCCTACTTCCCAAAATCCTCTTAAACCCTTTTCAATTTTCTTTTCTAATCTATCTAGTTCTAAAGCTTCAGCCTCATTTAGCTGATTTTCTATCTTTGATACGCTTTGACTATCAGCTTGATTTTGTTCAGAGTCAGTCTCTAACCCCATTGGATCACTTTTGTCTTCCAGGAGAAGATTTCTTGTATTCTCAAATACGGTAAAATCAGAAGATGACCTGGTTTGGTTTCCCCCCCCATTCACAGGATCTCGCCTAGATTCCGTCATATAGGCCATAACTTCGCTTTCCTAGTGATGACACCTTGTTTGTTGACGGATGCTTAGTCAAGTAGATTTTTTAACTTTGCACCGTGCAATTAAAATTTTTGCACAATGCCATCTAGACTGGCATAGTATTTATAATTTCTTAACAATTCCCTGCCAATGTGATCCAAAATGTTTCTTGGTTTGTGGTAGATAGTTGATAGAGAATTTTCCTCAAACTCTTGTAAAGGAAAGAGGTTTAGTCTTCAATTAGTGAATAAAATAAATTAGCAAGCCTCACCCACTTTGAGTATTGCTAAACGCTTATATAAAACTAAGCAAAGTTGGCATCGCAAATGTACTAAATCAGCCCAAAAATCTGATGAAGTAGATACTTTCAATCCAATTTCAGGGTTAAACATCAATATTTAAAGTTGCCAACGTTATCATAATAAATATAAAGTGGAATAATAAGTAAAGTTTATAACTGGTAGAACCAGGTTTTCTACTATGCAAGAACGTCAAAAACGACTAGCAGAATTAATTGAACATTTATTAGAAGAAGGTTGGACTCAGAAAAAGTTAGCTGAAAGAATAGGTGTTGATACTACAACCGTGTATAGATGGTTAAAAGCGAAAGTTGTTCCTGAAGCTGACTCTAAAAACTTTTTGCGTTTGGCAAAAGTGAGTGGTGGTGATAGTGAATCTTTACAAGAGTATTTGGACGGTCATATATCTTTATCTGCCTATCGTCAGCGTTGGGAAGATAGCCCATTGAATTATGCTAACAGTTTTAAAAGCCGCCCTGTTGAAGAAATTAAACAGGAAGTTTTAGAACAAATTATTCTGCTTGAGCCAGCAGACATTTTAGATGTCATATCTAGAAGTGCAACCCTTTTGGCAGAAAAAAAATTAGTAGCAGAAAGAGCATGATTAATATATGTTATGCCTACAATTTTTAATTTGACTTCTGTCAAAAGGTATAAAAATATTAAAAAATGCAGTTGAGTTTGCATCTTTATTCATAAAAATCTATCTTTAGACTTATATGAATGAAAATAATAAAAAATTTTAGAGTCTCACTTCTTAGAGGATGTCTGAGAAGTAAGAAAGCCCACGTAACGGTATCCTGTCAGTAGAAAAAACACGTAAGTATGACAGCGTTACGAGAGCTATGAATGCATCCTACCCAAGTAATTTGACTTCTCAACAGTGGGAACTGTTATCAGGGTTAATTCTAGAAGCTAAAAAAGGAGGTAGAAAACGTAGTGTTGATATGGAAGCAGTGGTAAATGCCATACTTTACATCCTGTCTGCAGGTTGTGCATGGCGAATGCTGCCTCACGACTGCCCGAAATGGAAAACTGTTTACCACTATTTTCGGCAGTGGAGAAAAGATGGGACATGGGAGAAAATCCATGAGCGTCTGCGTTTATGGGTGCGTGTGAGCATTGGGTTATGGATGTTTATTGTTTGCTGTGCAGTGTTGTCACACGACACGAAGAACAAAAAGGATTTGTTGTACTGCCCAAACGTTGGCTTGTGGAAAGAACTTTTGGTTGGTTTAACTCGTGTCGAAGAATGAGTAAGGACTATGAGATTTTACCTGAAACAACAGAGGCTTTTATTTATGTAGCTATGATTCGTTTAATGTTGAAGCAATTGGCGTAATCAAAATCACTTTCTCAAAACTTTTCAGACATCCTCTAAGAAAATTTGCTATGCACATATTATGCAAATATTAAGAAAATCTTAAAGTATTATATCTGTCATCTGTTTAACTTACAAGATAAGTTACCATATCTAAATATCATCATTAATACTGCCAAATCAGAAGAAACCGCAAACATAGTAGGTAAACAACATGATAAAAACAGTAATTATCGATGACCATGAATTGAGTCGATATGGTATCAAAATGTTACTCTCTGCTGCTCCTGATATAGAGATTTGTGGAGAAGCCCAAACAGCATCAGAAGGATTAAAAATCATTGACATTCACAAACCACATATAGCTCTTGTGAATTCGACTTTGGCAAACGGTGCTGGTGTGGAAGTTACTAGGCAAATTAAACAAGAAGCATCAAATACTAAAGTCGTGATTTTTAATGCCCAAGCCACAGAAGTCTGTGTTAGAGAAGCTTTTGTTGCTGGTGCGAATTCATATTGTACGACAATGATAGCCAAAGAAAAGTTAGCAGAAGCTATTTATGTTACGTACAAAGAAGAACATTGGTTAGATTCTGCGATCGCTAAAATATTAATTCAAAATTTACACCCTCAAACTATGGCAGTTCTTCCCAGTATGAAAAAGAAACGAGTTTTCCACCAATATTCACTTAGTTCTAGGGAATTAGAGATTTTGCAGATGATTGCTATTGGTGATAGAAACAATCAAATTGCCAACAAACTTTTTTTGAGTGTAGGTACTGTGAGGTCTCATGTCCATCGCATCCTAACTAAACTCGATTGTCAAAATCGCGCTCAAGCTGCTACGAAAGCAATTGTAGAGGGACTGATAGATAGTCCAGAAACGAATCAAATCAGTTTAACGGCTTGATTTTGATTTTTGATTTAATTGGTCTAGATAACGTTGTCTTTCTTCGTTATTCACAACCCAGACCATACATCTACCTTTTAATTGAGCTTTTTTTGCTCGACAAACACTCAGGTCAAAATCGTTCCACTTCATAATTTGACGAGCAAATTCTCCGTCTTTTGACTTAGCCCAATTCAGAATTTCCTGTTCTTCCACGGTCAAGCGAACTGGTTCTGTTAACCCTCTACCTCTCCAAAGGAAAAATATATTACCAGTCACAATACCTTAGCCAAAAAAAGAGTATAAAAAGAGGGCTGATGTAGTAGAGTTATAGTCTTCCACAACGATAACTCGAAAGCCACACACAGCCCATGTTTGATATCTTAACACTCTTGCAATGCCTCC